>JBJFHW010000123.1:0-17474 GCA_051893965.1 Acutalibacteraceae bacterium | reverse complement strand
GGACGGCGCCAAGCTTTTTTGAAAAAAAGCTTGATAAAAAACTTTACTCCTTTTTTGCACTGACTTTTTGCCGCGGCATAATTGCAAAGTTTATTACTTTCTGCCCCGCGTGAGTCCTGCGGGCGTTGCCCGCACCCACAAGCTTTTTTGTAAAAAAGCTTGGCAAAAAACTTTACTCCTTTTTCTACTTAGTTTCCGCCGCGGTGAAATCATAAAGATTGCAGCTTTCTACCCCGCGTAACATCTGCGGACATTGTCCGCCAAACTATAATTTATCTTTTTCTCAAAACAATTTTTATGAAATTGAGATATTTTCCGCCGCCGGCTTCCATGGATTTTCTGTCGCCGACTGCATATTCATTGTCCTGCTTCAGCCAGTCTTCCCACACTTCATCGTTCGATTCCATTTCGCAAACACAAACGACCTCTGCCCCTTTGCAGTGGCTTACCATATCTGACCAATAAACGGTGTCATGCATATAATCAAGCTGTTCGGGCGTCCACGAAAGCAGTAACGCCGGCGCAAGACAGTCATGACAATCCTTCTTCATTCCTGGAATAGCAATATAAATATATCCGCCTTTTTTGACAAACGGAAGCAGTTTCTCATCAAGATAGTCGGCATTGCGACCGAAATAATGATAGGAATCGGTGCTGACAACCGCATCAAAAAATTCTTTTTCAAAGGGTAAAGCTTCCGCATCGGCTTTTACGGGAATAATCTGCTCCTGTGTCAGACCCATTTCATCAAAAAACTTTCTGTTTTCGTCCGGGTCGCTCCAGAGGTCGGCGGCATAAACCGTAAAGCCGTATTCCTTGGCAAGAAAAACCGAGGTCAGCCCCTGTCCGCTTCCGAGGTCGCAAACGACGGCGCCTTTTTCAATTTTGCAGTCTGAAAGCAGTTCTTCTTCCAGCTTAATCGGGTTCGGTCCCATAATTTTCGCCATCAGTTCGGGTGTGTCATATTTTTCGCTTAAAATATATTTCATTCGATTTTCCTCCATAAAAATCAGATGTTAATCGGTTGCCTTTTCTTTTTCCCAGCCGTGAAGAAATGCAAGCTGTTTTTCGGTGTGAAACCAATGCTCGCCGTTTTCCATAACCGTCAAAACGGCGCCGCTATTTTTAACAAACAAATCGATCACGCTTTTTGAAGTCATGTTGTCGTTTTCTGCATAAAGAATTTCGGTCGGAACAATCCAGCTGACCGGGTGGCTTCTGACATAGCAAAGATATTCCCACGAAAGCGTTTCGCCGAAATCGGTCGGTATTTCGCCCTTTTGTTTGAGCTTTTCTTCATCACAGCCTGCCCATGAAAGCATATTTTTTATCAGATTTTCCATGTCAATAATCGGCGAAACAAAAAGTGCTTTTTCAATCGGTTCTTCTTTCAAAGCGAGCATGGAAAACCATGCACCGATGCTGTTTGCCCGTAAGCGCACAGTGCTCCATTGTTCTTTCAGACACCGATAAACCTTTTGAATTTCTTCGGTAACAATCCATGGCAGAAGCTTCTCATTTGAATTTTTACGGCTGCCGTGTTCGGGCAGATCAATGCCGACAACCTGAAAGCCAAACGGGCAGACAATTTTTGCAAAATCTTCTGCTTCTTCCTTACAGCCCATTTTGCCGTGCACAAAAAGATATGCTTTGTCGGCTTTTTCACCGTAAATTACGGCGGGAACGCCGCAAATATTCCTGTTTTCGGTTTTCATCAGATGATTCCTTTCTGTTTTACGTTTGTTTTTCGGGTTTCTCTGAGAAGCCGCAAAACAGATATATGCCTAACACGGCATTAAAGCCCGAAGCGGCAAAAACACTGAAGCGTTCGGGAATGCCGAAAAATGCTTTGTCAACAACATTGGTTCCGATTGCTCCCGCAAGCATCAAAATAAGCGCCGCACTTGCCCAGATTGCCAGAGAGCGATATTTTTTGTCGCGAAAACCGCCAACGGAAATGAGCACCAAAGAAACAACGGAAAGCAGAACAACAAGCACTGTCACAACATAAACATGCATCAGATCCTGAAACGCTTTCGGGTTCCCGCTGTCTGAAAGCGGAAACATGGTATAGCCGACATTGGACACCCAGTTCATTGCCGCAAAAAGATATATTCCCACTCTGACAGGTTTATTCAGCCTGTCGCGAATGAAAATGCAAACCGCCGTTACCGAAACAACAGCGCACGGGCCGTATAAAGCCGAAAGCTGCTGCCAGAGCATTTTTGACGGCGCATTTTCGGCGCTCAGATCGCTTACCGCCTGAGACAGCCAATCATAGCCGGGATAAGCGAGCGGAGCAAAAAGAACCGCCGCAGTATAGCTTAAAAGTGAAACCATGCCCAGAAGTCCGAGCCAATTAATCAACGTTTTTTTCATTGCTATCACCTTTTAACACTTCGCAAAACCATTTTATATAAGTGTTGATCATTTCTTTCTCGTCAGGCTCACCACAGCACAAGCAGTCAAACCGATACTCCATCATGGCATGAATGGTCATAGCGAACGAAACAGCCGCGGTGTCGATGTTATCGGTGCAGATTTTCCTGTGCGACTGCAAGGCATAAAAAAGATTTTTTGTTGCCGAAAGCATTCGTTTGGTTTCTTCTTTCATAATTTTTGCGGCAGTCGGATTCATTGCCCGCTGCGCATAAATCACCTTATAAAACATTGCCATTTTTTCTTCACAACATAAGCTGATATAGTTTTCTGTCGCTTCAATCAGAACTTCTTCGGCCGTTTTACCGCTTATCATCTCGCCGTAATCAACTTCGGTCAGATTCAGCTTTTCTTTTGATTTTATTCTTAAATATTGATACATCGAATCAATAATTTCTTCTTTTGAGCCAAAGTGATTATAAAGCGATGCTTTTTTTATCCCGAGCCTTTGCGCAATTTGCGACATTGAAACACTGCCGAGCCCTTTTTCGGACGCAAGCGCCAATGTTGCAAGAATAATTTCTTCCTTTTTATCCATTCAGAATGCCTCCGGTAACTATCATATAGTAGTTATTATACTACCGTTCGTTAGTTTGTCAAGTCCGAAAGCATAGAATCATACCATCGCCTGTGCCTTTTACTTTGTTTTCCTGTTGATTTTTTCATTGATGACTTTTTCAAAGCTGTCAATGTGCCGGTCAACCATTTTAAGCACTTCCTCTTTATCCTGCTGCTGATCATCATAAACACTCATCAAAAGGAAAAACGGGCCGAAAAAATCAAGTGCGGTTTGCATGGCCTCTTCTTTTGAGCCGAGCATTCCGGCAAAAATATCCACCATATAGTAAAGCGGTCCGCTTGCAAGATACTGCTGATAAAGCTTTCCCATTTCGGCATTACGGTATTGCTCCAAGGTCAGCATTTTGCGAAAATTTGAAGAAAATTCGTCCTGCGTCCAGCGGCGAAACTGCGCCTTTGAATAAGCTCTGATTTCTTCAAACGCAGTTTTTTGATATGCCTGCGGCACCTCTTCGGCGGTTCCGTTCGGCATTTCATATTCTTCGGCGTTGTCGCTGTCGGCTTTGCTCATGCGCTCCAAAATACTGTTAAAAATAGCACGCTTGTTCTGATAATGCTTATACAAAGCGCCTTTTGTGATTCCGAGCTGACCGGCAATCATGCTCACGGAAACGGCTTCATAACCGTCTTTTGCAAACAGCTTCAGCGCGGCATTTAAAATGTTTTCTTTGGTGTCAGACATATCAATCCTCCGTAATGGCAATTTGATAAAAACCTTTCTGCTATGCGTATTACTGTCATTTCCCTTGACACTTAAATTAAGTAAACGTTCGTTTACCTTCATTATAGTAAACGAGCGTTTACTTGTCAAGTGTTTGATAAAAATACATCTGAAAATTTTTATTCGGCTCTGAAAAAACTCCCCCGACCGTTTTATAACGCAGTCGGAGGAGTAATTCTTGTTATCTGTAATCTTCCCTTGTGTTAAGGAATTTCTTTTCTTCGTCCTTCAAGTCAAGACCGATTGTTCCGCCCGGATTCATCAGATAATCGGGGTCGAAATATTCTTTCAGCACTTTGAATACACCGTATTCTTTTTCGCCGATGTAACCCTCAAGCCACGGAGCAAACATTTTGCCGATTCCGTGGTGATGCGAAATTGCCGCACCGGATTTCTGAATGGCGTCAAGAATGGAAGTGTGATATTCCTTGAATGCTTTCTCATCGTTCATCTTGGTGATGAAGATGAAATAAAGGTTTGCACCCTGCGGATAGCAGTGAGACATATGCGTTGTTACAACCGTATTCGGCAGTGCATGACATACCTTTCTGACATCGCGGTGAACCTGCGCCATGTTGGACCAGTTAACCGTACATTCAAGCGTATCGGTAACGATGCTGAAATCCATCATGGAGTCACGAAGATACGGATCGTTGAAGCGTCCTTTTTCCCAACTCTTTGTTACATAGCCGGTCATGGGCATTGCGCCGTGCTTGAGAGCAATTTTAGCGATGTTTCTGGCAACATTCTTTGAAAAGCCTTTTTCGCCGTCCGTAAAGCCGAGGAACATACAGCGTTCCATGTCTTTATAGCCGAATTTATCAAGCATGGGCTCAAGCGGTGTTTCATCAACATTATAAAGCTTGAGCATCAGATGGGTTTCTTCCGGGTCGGAAAGGCGGAAAACAGAAGAATAACCACATTCACACTGCATCATTTCTCTTGCAGCGTCCATGGCAATTTCCCAGTTTTTGAACATATAGGAAAAACGCTTGCGGTTTTCGGGCATCCAGCGGAAGATTTTCAGCGTTACTTCTGTCAGAACACCGAATGTACCCTCTGAGCCCATCATGATCTGATTGAGGTTCGGACCGGTTGCTTCACGCGAATAATGGCTTGTTTTGATTGTGCCGATCGGTGTTGCATATTTTTGAGAAAGAACAATGTCGGTGATTGTGCCGTAATAGGTACTGTTCTGTCCTGCACCTCTTGTTACCGTCCAGCCACCGACGGAGCTGTATTCAAACGACTGCGGGAAGTGACCGCAGGTATAAGGACGCTTTGCACCGAAAAGTCTTTGCGCGTCGTGAAGTGTGTTTTCAAGGTCGGGACCCGACATACCAGCCTGAACGGTGATGGTCTGATCGGTTTCATTGAAGCTGATAACCTTGTTAAAACGCTTTCTCATGTCAAGGGTAATTCCGCCCTTAACGGCTTCCATACCTCTTGTTACAGAAGAGCCACCGCCGTAAACATAAAGCGGAATCTTGTTTTCAACCGCATAGGCAACGATTTTTTCAACCTGCTCGGTGGTGTCGGGATAAACAACAACATCGGGAACATTTTCAATAACCTTATGACGAAGTCTCAGAAGGTCATAAGCCGTGCAGCCGTATGCAACGGCAAGACGGGGATAATCTTCGGTTGTGACAAAATCATCACCGACGATTTTTTTCAAAGCGTCAACATGCTTTTTGTCAATTTTTGACGGATAATCCGAAAGGTCAACCTTATCAAAGCCGATGTCGTCGGTATAATCCTTGAAATCGTCATCGGTCATTTTGAAGGTTTCTTTCATCAGCTTATAAAGTGATTCTTTGGGATATTTGAAAAATTCGGGATCTCCCCAACGGAAAATTGAACGGTAGCTGCCCTCCGGGGCGGGTTTTAAAAGCCATTTCGGCTCAAAGCCTTTATACGGTTTTGTACTCATTGAACATTTCTCCTTTTAGTAATTTTGATTATTTTTCTGTAAATCGGCTCAAGCTTGCCGAAGATTTTGCTGTATGCACCTTTATAGATGTCCATATAGGTGCTGTGTGCCGTTGGGTCGGGTGTGAAAACGTCCTTTTCGTGAACCATGTTTTTGATTGCGTCGTCATAGTCGCTGAAAACACCGTCTGCAACAAAGGCAACCATGGAAGCGCCGATTGAACACGCTTCATGTGTTTGAATACGCTTGACGGGAAGTCCCATAATGTCGGAAAGAATCTGGCAGACAATGTCGCTTCTTGCTCCGCCGCCGCCGACAAAAATTTCGTCAACGGTAAGCTTTGCGCGCTTTTCCATAATCTTCATTGACTGATAAAGCTCAAAGCCCAAGCCCTCAATGATGGATCGGTAAAGATGATAGCGCGTGTGATAATCCGCAAAGCCGACCACTGCACCTTTTGAAGTCGGGTTGATAACACCCGGCGTCCAATACGGCTGTAAAAGCAACCCCTCACAGCCGGGAGGAAGCTTTTCAATGCGGCTGTCAAGCAGCTGTTCGGGTGAACAGCCGAGCTGTTTGGCTTCTTCAACCTCGGCGGCGCCGAATTCCTTGACAAACCATGAAATCAGCCAGAAGCCGCGGTAGATTTCAATTTCCGGGTTAAACATATCGTTCGGCACGGCGGGGTATGCCGGCATAAACTGCTGCGGCTCAACATATCGCTTCAGAGCAAGCTGAATCGTTGCCGTTGTTCCGAGCGAAATGGCGGCTTTGTTCTCGTGAACAACGGAAAGTCCGAGCGTTTCACAGCCCTTGTCGGAGCCTGTTGCAATCAGCGGCAAGCCCTCGGGCACACCGGAATCTTTTGAAAATTCAGCCGTGATTTTTCCGATTGTCTCACCGGATTTAACAAGCTTGCAAAGTTTTTCGTCCGGCACATCGCAGATACAGCGTGTGATGTCGCTGTGCGTGCGCCATGTCCGGCGTTTATAGTCAAAGGGAATGTGACCGATCATGTTCGCCTCACTGTCACAAAGCTCACCGGTCATTTTGTAGTTGAGATAAGTCGGCAGCATCACATATTTTGCAGTCTTTTCCCATATTTCGGGCTGATGCTGCTGAATCCAGTTGGAAACCGAAGCCTGATAAAGAATTCTTGTTGCGTCCTGCATTCCGGCAACCTTGAACAAGAACTTTTTATAAAGCGGGAACGGGTCATTAAAATCCGCCTGACGCTTATCAAGCCAAAGAATAATATCTCTCAGCGGCTTGTTGTCTTTATCAAGGCAAAGCACCGTATCACGGATTACCGTAAGCGTTACGCCGATTACCCTTGAAAGCTTATCGGCATTTCTCTCGCAGATCGTTTTCCCCGCTTCACAAATGCGGTCATAATAGAAATCGGGTCGCTGTTCCGCCCAGCCGGGTTTGCGTGAATAATATGGCTCGTCATACTTAACCTGACAAATATCCTCAAACTCGCCGTCCGGACGCACAAGCAGACACCTTGCACTTTGCGTGCCGACATCAAAGGTCAGCACGAGTGGTTGTTCCATAGTCCTTTCCTCCTTTTTTATTTTTATGTTTATTTTATCTCTTTGAGTGCACTGCTTGTTGCGATTACATCTGCTCCAAGCCCGAGCACATTTTTGATGATAATGTCCCCTCTTTTGACTGCTTTTTTAACGGTAACTTTGTTAATTTCAGCCATCACATCGAATATCCTGTCTTTCGGAATGTCCTGCGACACTCTGACGGGCAAAACGGGAAATTGTGCAAAAGCCGTTTTCACCGTTGAGCAAATTGTTCTTTTCGGCTCTGTCATTTCCGAAACGGCAAAGGCTGCACCTCTTTTACAAAAGTTTCCGCTGACTTTTATGTCCTTGCCCTCGCCCTCAATTTCCATTGTGCAGCCTCTCGGGCAAACGATACAAACAAGTTGTTTCATTCGGCTTTCACCTCAATTTCAAATTCAATTTTACTGTCTTCTGAAAGACCGTATGATGAAAAATCAATCACAAGCTTTTCCATTTCGGGCGGACGCAGGAACTGATATTTCTTTGAAAAAACCTCCTGACCGTCCTTTTTGATTTTGAATACGCATTTGTCAAGAATATCACGGCTTCTGAAATAAATCACAGTTTCATCGCCAAGCTGATTCAGATCAAGCTTTTGCGGAACAACATAAAGGAATTTGTCGCAGGCATGAATGTCAATTTCGTTTCTTTCGCCTTTTGAATATTTTGCGGCATTGGTGCCGGCGGTTTCGCCGCTTTCCGAAACATAATCAACAAGGTCGTTGACATGAAGCGCATTGCCGCACGAGAAAATTCCGTCCACCGTTGTCATCAGGCTGTTGTTGACAACCGGGCCTTTTGTGCGCGGGTCAAGCTGCACACTGAGACTTTGCGCAAGCTCGTTTTCGGGAATCAGACCGACCGAAAGAATCAGCGCGTCACATTCAACAATCTGCTGTGTGCCCTCAATCGGATTCATGTTTTCGTCCACCTTTGAAATTTCAACCGCTGTCAGTCTGTCCTGACCGAACACCTTGGTGACGGTGTGGGAAAGATAAAGCGGAATGTCATAATCATGCAGACACTGGTGAATGTTTCTTGTTAAACCCGACGGCGTCGGCTTTGCTTCATAAACACCCACAACCTGTGCGCCCTCAAGCGTCAGACGGCGCGCCATAATCAGACCGATGTCGCCGCTTCCGAGAATCACGCATTTTTTGGTCGGAAGCTCACCCAGAAGGTTGGTGAAATGCTGAGCCGTACCGGCAGTAAACACACCCGACGGTCTTGTTCCGTGAATCATAACCTGTTTTGCCGTTCTTTCGCGGCAGCCCGTGGCAAGCACAAGCGCCTTTGCAAAAACAGATTTTACACCGTCACGGTTAACAAGAACAACATTGAACCCGTTTTCTTTCTTTTCAATTCGGGTAACGAAAGTTAAAACGGAAGCGTCAATGCCCTTTTCTTTAAATATATCAATAAATCGTTCGGCATATTCGGGACCTGAAAGCTTTTCCTGAAAGCGTACCAGCCCGAAACCGTCATGAATACACTGCTTGAGTATGCCGCCGAGCCTGTTTTCGCGCTCAACGAGCAGTGTGGAAGCGCCGTTTTCGTTTGCGCTGATTGCCGCGGCAAGTCCGGCGGGGCCGCCGCCGATTACAATTACATCATAATTATTTTTCATAGCTACCACCGATTCGTTTACTTAGTTTTTCCGAAAGTAATGACCGAGTCCTCACTGGATTTTCTGACTTCTGAAAGCGGTACGCCGAGAAACTCTGCAATAATCTGCGACACAAGCGGAGAACAGAAGCCTCCCTGACAGCGTCCCATACCCGGACGGACACGTTTTTTAATGCCGTCAACGGTCGGAACACAAATATTGGACTTCAGCGCGTCCAGAATTTCGCCCTTGCTTACCTCTTCACAGCGGCAAACAATCACGCCGTAATCGGGATTTTCTTTGATAAGCTGTGCTCTTTGTTCATCGCTCATTTCACGAAGCACGGGAACACCGTGGCGAATCGGAGAAAAATCCGGATTGCAGGCAACCGGCTTTTGAGCCGTCAGCATTTCAACCGTCATTTTTTCAATATCCAGCGCAACAGCCGGAGCGGTTGTCAGACCCGGCGACTGAATTCCTGCGCAGTGAATGATGTTTTTGGTGCTTCTGCCTTTTTCAATGATGAAATCTTCTTCAAAGGTCGGTGCACGCACACCGGTGAAATAAGTAATAATATCACGCTGAGAAACCGACGGCATTGTTTTTGTCTGCTTTTTAAAAACGGTTTCTATGCTTTCTTTTCTTGTTTCGGTGTTTTCCTTTTCATAGGTTTCAACGGCATCGGGACCGAGCAAAAGGTTGTCGTGTACCGTATGGAGAATTCCGCCGCCCTTTGAATGATTTTTGCCGAAATCAAGGCCAACAACGGAAGCGATTGAATGCATAAACGCACCGGCTTTTTTGTCAAGAATTGAGTTGGTGCCGCGTCTGGGGTGAATGGAGAAGAAACGGTCATCTGCCATTTTGGCAACATCTTCCGCAAACACACCGGCGGCGTTAATCACAATTTTCGGATAAAGGGTTCCTCTGTTTGTTTCAACGCTTATGATTTTGCCGTTTTCAACCTTCATGCCGACAGCAGCCGTGTTCAGCGCAATTCGTGCACCGTTTGCAACGGCGTTTTCGGCATAGGCAATCGTCAGTCCGTACGGGCAGACACAGCCCGAAGAGGGATTGGAAATTGCAAACTTAAAGTTTGCTCCGAGATTCGGCTCAAGGCGGTGAAGCTCTTCGCCCGAAATCAGCTTGGTATCGCTGATTCCGTCATGCTTCCTCCTCCAAAGGCAATAAAGATAAATGGCGGGCTTCAGCCAGTTCTGATCGAAGCAGACATACTGTCCGACGCGCTTAAACGGAACATCAAGTTCCCGGCAAACCTTATCATACATTTCGTTGCCTTTGCGGATATAATAATGCTTCATGGAGCCTTTTGAAAGGTCAACGCCGGGGTGAACCTCACCGTCGTTTCGTCCCGATGCTTGCAATGCAAGGTCAGGCTCCTTTTCAACAAGAAGAATGTCAAGCTTCCATTTGGAAAGTTCCCTTGCAATGGAAACACCGGAAATGCCGCCTCCGATAATTAAAACATCGGGCTTTTCACCGTCAAGAGCGGTGTCGCTTATTTTCGGCATTTTCATTTTTTGTTCTTTCACTTCATCGCAGACGATGTCGTTGACAACATGGGTTTTGCTGTATTTGGTTGCGGCGGTGCGGCAGGCATCAATCACATCGCTCCACTTCGGCAAATGACCCGAAACGGTTATGGCACCGTTTTTGAGTGTTGCTTCAACACCCGGACCGAACTGTTTTTTCAGCTTTCGGTTAATCTTTTTCAGATTCATGCCAGTTTCTCCTTTCTCACCCACCGGCAAAATTTTGCCGTGTTTTAAGTCGGTTGACTGACCGACTCTTGTATAAACTATGATACTGCAAGAATTTTCTTTTGTCAATAGTTAATAAAAATATTTGTCAACTCTTTGTATTTTTTATTGATAAAGGTAGACAACAAGACTTCGGCATGTTAAAATATGACGTACTGAAAACGAAAAGGAGAAAGCCATGGCAGCGCCGAGAAAAGAAAATATCCGTCAAAAAGTTCTTGATACCTTGCTGAAGCTTCTTGAAACAAAAAGCTTCAATGAAATTTCCCTTGCAGAAGTGGCAAAAGAAGCGGGAATTTCAAAAGGAACGCTTTATTACCACTACAAAACCAAAGGTGAGATTTTTTTTGATCTGACCGACCGATATTTAAGCGAGCAATGGAACGATTTTATCAATTGGACGGAAAACAAAGAAAAAGATACCTCCATTCACCGCCTTGTGAAATATGTTGTTGAAAGAAACGTTGCAAACGCATCGTTCAGAATGCAGCTATACAGCGAAGCGCAGCTGGGCGACGAGGTGCTCAGACAAAAGCTTTCCAGAAGATACGATGAATTCCAGCACCTGATCAGCGAAAAAATTGCCGAAAGAACAAACCTTGATGCCGATTTTCTGACCTGGACCATTCTTCTTTTATCAGACGGCATCATCATTCAGACTGCCATCGGCAACAGTGAATTTGACATGGAAAAATATATTCTTGACGGCACGAAGTATCTTACGGAGCTTTCGGAAGAAGAAAAGCCCTGACGACAATAAAATAAGCGAAGATAAACAAAAAGAGGGCACTGTATGCGTGTCCTCTTTTTGTTTCAGCTTCAAACCGATTTTGGCTTTCATCTGCGGCAGCGTAATTCTGATGGCTGTCAACAAGCAAAAAATATTTTTTTGATCTTTTCCATTTGATTGAAAGCAAAACCATTGAACGATCTGAAAAAACTGAAACTTTCCTTTCTTTCCTTTTCGGATTCCGGAGTCCCGAAAAGTTTTGCAACCGCAGTTTTCTCTGTTAATCCGATTTATAATATTCGGTTTTCCACAAATAAACCGAAAGGGATTCAACCGGATACAGACGTTTACCCGTATCCGGTTATTCAATTTTAATAATGAACTTTTCCGCAAACACATTTACGGTTGATTCTGAAAATCATCCAGAAAATGCGGATAAGCTTGTAAATAAAGCCGACAAAGCCGCTTCTGTGGCAAGGGCAGGCGCAGTTTTCCGTCAGGTCTTTACTGCAGTTGTCGCAAATTCCATCGCCGTTTTTATCGGTATGACCGGTGGCTTTTATTACTTCGCCTTGCTTTAATACTTCACCGCAAACCGAGCAAACTGTGTCTGCCTCCTTACCGTCTTTGATACAGCTCGGCACAACTGCATTGTTTGCAGAAACTTTTTTATGTCCAAGCGCAGGAACAACTTCCTGCTTAACAAGAACTTCACCGCAAACTGAACAGTGTTTGCCCTCTGTGAGACCTTTTTCGGTGCAGGTCGGTTCTTTTGATGCATCAATAACTTCGGTGTGGGGAAGCTTGTCAACGGTTATCGTTTCCCTGCTTACTTCTTCATAACAAGCCGAACAATAAACAACTGAATCATATGCGCCATTTTCACTGCAGGTTGCAGCCTTTTCGTTTTCAACAACTGCATCTTCAGGACTGTGCTTAATATTTAAATTTTCATTTGTATCGGAGTTATATATAAGCTGAATGTTGTCAAGATATATTGTTGAAGCGGTTTTGTCACCTTTCGGACTGACGCCGTTTTGCTGATATGAAATCCAGAATACGCCGGCGCCCTGATAGAATCCGAACGGTGCATTTTGATTGCCTGCACCGGCATTGCCGGAGTCTGTTAAATCGAACTCACAATATTTCCATCCTGTCCAGTCGATACCCTGAGAGCCGGTTACCGCACAGTAAGCAAGATTATATCCGTTAACCGGGTCGTCAAATTGATTGGCACAGTTGAGATAAAGAACGAAGTTCGCTGTTCCCTCCGGAACATAAACCCATGCGCCAATCTTTGTCGGTGAGCCTTCAAAGGCATGATCGGGATCGGTAACACGAAGATAGTTGTTGACGTTTCCGTCTTTTGTGACCGAGCTGTAATCAAAATCAATACGAAGCGACTTGTTACCGAATCTTACAGGCGCACCGTCATTTTTTGAAACAACGGTTGCTTTCATCGAATCCTGATCGGCAAGATATAGATTCGGCCAGCAATAAAGCGGATAGCCCTGCTCGTAAAATTCTCCGGCTTGATATACGTTTGATGTTCCGATCGATCTGTCATATCTCGGCATCTGATAGGACGGAATCCATTCAAGATCGGGATCAGCTTCAGCCTCGTCTTTATCTGTTGTGTATTCAAAATCATAAAGAACTTTGCAACAATTAACAGCTTCATCAGAGTCGGTAACTCCCGCAAATCCGCCCAACGGCACAGCCGTCAGCACCATCAGCACTGTCAAAAAGCAGGCAAGCGCCCGTTTTAATTTTGTTCTGATTTTCTTATTACTTCCCATTTTTACTTTCCTCCGTAAAAAAATTTTTTCTCAGTCAAAAGTGCATAAATCTTTCTATGAGCTGCCAACCGGATGGCAGCTCATAGTAAATTCTCACCTGTGATTTATTTATGTTTAATAATGAATCTTTCCGCAAACGCATTTACGGTTGATCTTGAAAATTTTCCAGAACAAACGAATAATCTTATATATAAATCCTGCAAAACCGCTCTTGTGGCAAAGACATGTGCAGTTTTCTGTGAGATCTTTGCCGCAGATTTCGCAGATTCCGTCACCGTCCTTATCGGTATGGCCGGTGGCAGGAAGCACTTTGACTGTTTCTTTTGCTGAGCAAACAGTGCAGAAGTTTGTGACAGCACCGTCTTGGTCGCAGGTTGGTTCAACCGTTTCTTCAACAAATATATGTCCGACAGCCGGAATTTCCGCCGTTTTTGCAATCTGACCGCAGACCGTGCAAACAGTGTGTCTGCTTCCGTTGTGAACACAGTCCGGCGCTTTATCAATAATCCATTCAGATTCAGTATGAGGAAGCTTTGAACCTTTGTCTGTAACTGTGTCGGTAACATCACAGCGGTCACACTTTGCCGTTTTTGTTCCGTCCTTTGTGCAAGTTGCGTCACCGTTTGAAACATAGTTGGTAAAGCTGTGTCCGAGAGCGGGAACAATGGTATCTGTATATGTATCACCGCAAACCGAGCAGGTGTGGGTAGTGTAGCCGTCTGACATGCAGGCAGGTGCTGTTACAACCAAACTATACTGATGCTCCTTAACAGAAATTTCTTCTGTTGCAATGGTTTCACCGCAGACTGAGCAAACCTGATGCTTTGCTCCGATTTCCGTGCAGGTTGAATCCTTATCGGTAATCCATTTTCCGGGTGTATGTCCTTTGGCAGAGCCGGTGTCCGCAACTGTGTCGGTTGCATCACAGCGGTCGCACTTTGCCGTTTTTGTTCCGTCCTGTGTGCAAGTTGCGTCACCGTTTGAAACATAGTTGGTGAAGCTGTGTCCGAGAGCAGAAACAACGGTATCGATATAGGTGTCACCGCAAGCTGAGCAGGTGTGAGTGGTGTAGCCGTCTGTCAGACAAGTCGGTGCGGTTACCGTATCAACATATTGGTGTGTATGCGTCGGGACATAGTTATAATGAATGGTTGCATTTAATAGGCAATCGTTAAATTCTCCGATTGTAATGTTCTGCCATTGCTCTTCTGAGCCTGTATAATAAACATCACTCAGGCTGTCACAGCCGACGAAAGCGGCATATCCGATATTGGTAACATTTTTCCCAATTACAATATCGGTTAACTGTTCGCAGGAAGAGAAAGCATGTCCTTGGATATATCTTACACTTTCCGGAAGAACAATACTTGTAAAATCGCAGCCATCAAATGCATAACTGCCAAGTTGTGTTACCCCGTCCGGAATGTTTATATTCTTTAAGCTTCTGCAGCACTCAAATGCACCGTCATCAATAATTTTCACGCCATCGGGAATCGTGTATTCCGTATCGGTTTTACCTTGAGGATATTTAATAAGTTTATATTTATATTTATTGAATAAAACACCGTCAATACTTGAATATTCTTCGTTATCTTCGCTGACGTTTATTTCAGTAATATTTTTCATTCCGTCAAGGCCATATTGACCGATGCTTGTCAATGAAGCCGGAATGTTCAAAATTATCAGTCCCGAACAGCCGGAGAATACCCAGCGTCCGACAGATTCAACGCCCTCGGGAAGCGTTAAGCTTGTCAGTTTGGAGAGACCTGACAGTGCTGAGTCATCAATAACCGAAACACTGCCCGGAATTGTCAATTCTGAAAGCGCACAGCCCGACAATGCATTTTTACCGATTCTTTGAACACTGTTTGAAATTTCAATTTTCTCAAGGCTTAAGCATCTGTAAAAGGCATAATTACCGATTGAGGTTACTCCGTCTTCAATAATAACGGATTTTATGTTGTTGGAATTATAATCATCATCAACATAACTGTCATACACATACTCTGAATAAGGTGCATCCGGTGCAGATGAATAATCGAAAAGGAAATTTGCCATCTCACCGCTGCCGCTGATAACAAGTTCACCGTCTTCATAAAGCGCCCAGTTTACATTGTCGCCGAAATTACCATCTTCGTCACGGCTTCCGCAGTTGCCGCTGCTTATAACTCCCTTGATTTTTTCGCCGCAAATGTCGCAAATTTTGTCGCCGTCTTCATCGGTATGATGCTTTCTGATCACTTCATGACCGGAAAGCCAAGTCTGGCAGTCTTCACAGTAAACACCTGCGGTATAGCCGTTTTCGGTGCAGGTTGCGTCCTGCTGTGCATGTTCGGTTGTGTTGGCGTGGGCGCAGTCAATTTTGTCGCAAACCAGTGTTACATCAAACGAACCATCTTTATCGCCGCCCAGATACTCTGCGCCGAAATAATAGGTTCCGCCTTTTTCGAAGTCATATGTAATTGAGAAATTAAAGCCGTTGCCGTCATCATCATTTTCGGTTATTTCATTTTTATCTGCATCAAAAAGATAGCCGTATGTATCATCATCTGATGAAGAATAGAATGTATATGTTCCCGAAACAGTCGGCTCAAATTTAACATATGTTATGCTTCCGGCCTCAATTTCAACCGTTATGGTTTCGCCGGCATGAATGACAAGTTCTTTATATTCGGTAATTTCCACATCAAAGGTTGCTGTTTTGCCGCCGTATGTAACAGTGAGCGTGCAAGTGCCGGCATTTTCAGAATCAAAGCCGCTGACGGTGAACCCTTGTGTTTTTTCCATGGTCGTTCCGTCTGCAAAATGGAGTGTAACAGCAAGACCGTCCTGCTTGAATTCTGCACCTTGCTTATAACTTGTTTTGTTCGGAAGTGAACTGATGCTTATGCTTTCTAGTTCTTTAGATTCACCAATGGCAACAAATTCATTACCGTTCATCTGTGCATAATCATATGCTGTGCTGTATTTATAGCCGTAAATGACTGCACTTGACACAATTGCTTCATTATAAATGACACAGTCCGGATTGTTTATGGTTATTTTTTCAAGACCACTACATCCGTAGAATGCACTGTTTCCGATAGAGTTAACGGTTTGCGGAACATTGATTTCTTTCAGCGCAGTACAACCGGCAAATGCACCTGTTCCGATTTCTTCCAGTGTTTCGGGAAGTGTTACACTTTCCAATGCTGTGCAATCAACAAAATTCCAATATCCGAATCTTGTCAGACTTTCGGGAATTACAATACTCTTTAAGGCTGAACAACTGCTAAACGCATTTTCACCAAGATAAGTAAGATTATTGGAAAGATTGATGCTTTCAAGGCTTGTGCATTTTCTGAAGCCTCCGTCCGAAATGCTTGTTACACTGTCGGAAAGCGTTATATTTTTGAGTTGACTTTGTAAAAATGCAGAATATCCGATAGTCTGAACACCGTCGGGAACGACATATTCTGTGTCGGTTTTTCCCTGCGGATATAACAGAAGCTCCGTTTTATCCTTGTTGAACAGAACACCGTTTTCGCTGGAATAGTTAACGCTGTTTTCATCTGCATTGATTTCGGTAAGTGCATAGCAACCATCAAACGCATTTGTGCTTATATAGGTTACATTTTGGGGAATGGTAACCGTTTTCAAAGCCGTGCAATACATAAAGGCACCATAACCTATTTCCGTTACGCTGTCTGCCATTGCAACACTTTCAAGCGCAGCAAAGCCTCTGAAAGCCTCTTGACCGATACGTGTTACACCGTCTTCGATGATAACACTTTTAACCGTCTCGTCCGCAAGCATTTCATCATAATAAGCTTCGTAATTATAGATATAATTGCTGTAAGGAGGTTTTTTGCCATAATCTTCAAAGAAATCGAAGTAGCCCATTCTTCCGTTTCCGCTGATGACAAGCTCACCGTCGCTGTAAAGCTTATAAGTAACATTATCGCTAAATCCGATAACATTTTCGTTATCATCCCAAATTGTTTCGCCGCAGTTGCCGCTGCTTATGACCGTCCTCGTAATGTCTTCTCCGCAGACATCGCAAATTCCGTCGTTATCTTCATCAATATGTTCACGGGCAGGAATTTCTGTTCCGGCTTCGATAACTTCACCGCACTTGTCACAAACTTTATCGCCTGTATAGCCCGCTTCTGTGCAGGTTGCTTCTTTGGCATTTACTGTTGATATGCTTGCATGTTCGCAAATGTTTTCGCCGCAGCTGTCGCAGTAACCGTTATCATCTTCATCTGTGTG
This sequence comes from Acutalibacteraceae bacterium, assembly GCA_051893965.1. Classification (GTDB taxonomy): domain Bacteria; phylum Bacillota; class Clostridia; order Oscillospirales; family Acutalibacteraceae; genus UBA6857. Next base: position 58 of record JBJFHW010000123.1, on the reverse strand, counting down.
ATGAGCCGTAATGACCTCATGACCGGAAATCCATTCACCGCAGTCTTCGCAATAAACG
>JBJFHW010000122.1:0-3703 GCA_051893965.1 Acutalibacteraceae bacterium | reverse complement strand
AAAGCGGTTTTGACGGGATTCGTCCCAAAGGGATTTGCATTGAATGGTGTTTGTGATTTCGACCATTTTAATTACCTCCTGAAATGAAAAAAACAGAAGACACATTTTCGCGTGTCTTCTGTATAAAATCTACTTGATTATTTGATTTTCACTGATTTTGCCGATGAGTAAGAACCATAAACATTTTTTCCGTCAACGGTCTTAAAAGCTCTGACCTTAAAGGAATATGTTTTGCCTGCCGAAAGCTTGCTCTTTGCATATGAAACCTTTGATGCACCTGTTATCGTTGCAATTTTTTTATAGCTTCCGCTTCCGGTTTTCATATATATTTCATATCCGGTGCAGGTTTCTTTGCTCCATTTGAGAGTGGCTTTTCCTTTTCCTGCCGTAACTTTAAGGCTCGGTTGGTCAGGAGTTGTTGCTGTTGATATAGTCGTAAGTTTTTCAGATACGTATTCGGTGCTCTTAATAATCTTATAAGCTTTAACCGCATATTTATATTTTGTTCCCGGTTTAAGCTTTTTAACAGTAAATGATGTTCCTGTAATATCATTTACATAATCATACTTACCCGTTGACGAATTATAAACATAGATTATATAACCGTCAACACCGCTCACCTTGTTCCATTTAAGGGTCAATGATGTTGTTGTTCTTGAAGAAACCTTAAGACCTGAAACATTATTCGGATTGATTATAAAGTTCTTTTCAACCGTACCGACATAGCTACCGATTCCTTTGATAACAACAGAAGCTGTGCCGATGTTTTTGTTGTTTTTATATGTTATTGTATAATCTTTGTTTTTGGCCAGCGTTTTATTGCCGTATTTAACAGTTGCAGACGGAAAAACACCGTTCGGATTATAGGAATATGAAGATTTTGACAAGGTTATTTTTGACTTTGCTATGTTATAGCCGATTGTGAACTTCAGTGTTTTCTGACCGACAAAATCACCTTTTCCCTTAATGGTTATTTTTCCCGTGCCTATTTTTATATTATTTGAATATGCAACAGTATAATCGCTGTTATATGACGGGTTATAGCCGAGATTTGTAACAGTCACACCGGGACAAATTGCCTTGCCGGTATATACATTTTCGGCTTTATATTTATAGGTCATCAAGGAAACATCATTGTTAACAAACTTGTTGCCTCTGCTTGTTGCAAAATCGTTTGCAACTCCACCTTTTTGACCGTAGATTACTGTACTTCTCGGAAATGCATTGGAACCGATTACGATAACGCTTGACGGAATTACAACTTTTTTAAGATTTTTGTATTCACTAGAACTATATTGATTATAAAAAGCGTTTTCACCTATTTTTTTCAGTGTTGACGGAAGCTTAACAGAAACCAAATTGCAATTTTCAAAAACTTTTGGTATAACATTTGTCACACCTTCGCTTACAATAACATTTTTAAGGGTATCACTAAATATATTATTATTATTAGCATCAAGTTTTAAAAAATTACAGCTATATGTTACCGTTTCAAGTGTATCTGAATAAAAAGCATCAACTGCTACAAGGTTCAAGTTTTCCGGTAAAGTGATTTCCTTTGTTTTGTTTCCGGAAAAAGCATAGCCATATATTTCTTCAACGGAATTTGGAATGACAAGATCCTGTATGGGACAACCAGAAAATGCATGAGTTCCTATTACTTCCAAGCCCTCCTGAAATTTACAACTGTAAAGATATTCTGCGTGGCTAAAAGCACAATATTCAATTGTTCTCAGACTTTTCGGAAAAACAACCTCACTTATTTCGGAGTCAAGAAACGCATACTCTCTTATAGTCTCAATACCTTCGGATATTACGACACGGTTAACATTTTTTGAAGACAAATCAAAATTTGCAACCGCCTTAACTTCATATCCGTCAACATCGTTTGGGATTACAACTTCATTTTTGCTTTTTCCGGTATATCCTGTAATTTCCGCATAACCATCATCGTTTATTTTATAATCAAAATCTCCGCAGTTGTATGCGGAAACCGACTGCACACTTAAAGCCGCAAACAGCATGACAAAAGCAAAAAGTGCAGTCAGATAGCTTAATCTGAATTTTTTGTCTTTCATTCTCTTATAATTCCTTTCAATTTCTTCTCATTGCCTTAATTCTCATTCATATATTCATCAGACTGCATACCGTAATCATAAACATAAATCGGATCCTTAAAGCTTCCGTCGGCTGTAAAACTAACAACGCAAAGCGAATTTGTTTCGTCCAAAAGCCCGATAACCGCACTGGAATCACTTTTAATCTGTATGTTTTTGCAAGAAGAAACCGTCATCGGGACATCTGCTCTCCAAAGAATCTTTCCGTCGGCATCAACTTTAATAATATTATCCTTGTCACCTTTACCGGAAAGAATTGCACAGCCGTCGCCTGCAATGGCAAGATTATCTCTTTCACCGACATAGACAGGCTCAACCTTTTCTTTTCCGTTTGATACTTCAACAATATGAAGATCGCTGCCTTGCATATACATCAAGGTTTCACGGTTATAATCAAAAGCAAGATTTTCTGCATTTTCAAGTGTAATTGACCAAATCGGTTTAAAATCCTTTGACATATATTCAATTTTACCCGTTCCTGCAACAAGATTCTGAGTCAAGAAATAAAAGTGTTCAAAGTCAGCGGCAGGCTGAACGGTGACATAATTTTTATTGGTTGAACCGCTTTTAACAATTCTTGGGTCATCAGAATAAATTTCAAATGAATTTTCTGAATCTCCGTCACCGATTTCAACAATTTTGAAATATTCTGCATTGTGGATTTCATCATATTCAAAATCTATTCCCTCTTTTGCTTCTCTTGTTGTCGCATTATCACCAAAAATTGCTTTTGCAGAAACATCAATAATATCCGCCGTATTATTACCCTCAGTGAAAGCCATAAACGGATCGTAAATTTTAATGGTTGCTAATTGATAGCTCTTACCGTCAACCGTATATGATTCAACATCTTCAAAAACGCCAAAGAAACTAACAAAATCATCAACCATAAGTCTTTGTTCAAGTTGCGGTCCTTTAATAACAACTGAACCATTATAATCTTCCACTGCACTTTCAGTTTGATCATTGCTTTCGTAATAACCACCGTAACTATTGTAATGGGGAATATCACCCAACACAGTAAACGTTTGGTCGTTTGATTCAAGAATTTTTTTAATATTAACAGTAACAACCAGTTTCATTCCTCTGAATTGCTGAGGACTTCTTGCCAATGAATCTGCATATTCAACTTGAAAATAATTGATATCATAATATTTCAATATCTGTCTTTGACTGTCCGTAAGTTTCAGTGTTTCGTCATACGGATTCATGGAACGGAAACCGTAATCGTTAACACTTACCGATTCGGCTTCTGCCTGTGTTGCTTGGGCTGATTGTGTTGTCTGCGCCGACTGAGACTGCTGTTCATCGTTTAGTGTGCTTCCTCCTGCGGAACAGGCGGCAGTTGAAAGCATCAAAACTGCTGTTAATAAGATTGCTGTAAATTTTTTCATTTTGGATTTTCCTCCTCTTTTCATTTCTGAAATATTCAAATTAAAGTTTGAATTATCGGCATAAATCTGTTTCCACCGTAATTCGAGCCAAAAGCGGCCAAAAACTTCACCCCACTCCTTTCAGGTTGTTTTTGTTGATAATCTCTCTGACCCAACGCTCGGAATAGTCATATTCCTTTGCAAGCTGTTTGA
>JBJFHW010000121.1:0-3710 GCA_051893965.1 Acutalibacteraceae bacterium | reverse complement strand
AGGCAGGCTTTTGCCGACTGTGCCATAATCTACGGATCACTGCCGAAAATCTGCACGGCGGCAGGTCGTTCCTTATCCGATAAGGCAAGAAGCTGCTTACTCTTTTTGTCGCACATGGTAAGCCCCTTGCTGCTAACCATTTCGCCCACAACATATGCCGCGCCGAATTCTTTGCAAAGCTCTCTGAAAGCCATATCCGCAACGCCTGCCATCGGAGCAAGCCCTGCCGAACGGCTGTCAAATTCAATAGTACCGAGTTTCATTTATTCTGCCTTTTTGTCCTGAAGTCTATTTAATATTCCTTTTATACTGAAATCGTAACCGCCGGAAACGCTTTTTGCCTTAACAATGGAATACGGTTCGCTTCTTCCAAGCTGTTTTGCGGAAATCGTTTCTATCTTTTCTATCAGCTTCATAAAGGTTTCTGTCTGCTGCGTCATCAGTTCTGCGTCGAATTTTTCCATTTCGTGCGTGTCGCTGACAACACAAAGATAATACGGAGCAGGAACAAGGCTGATTTCGGGAATACCCATGGTAAAGAAATTCTGACCCTCGCCGAAATGCAGCGCATTGTGTCCGCGAAGCGTCATTGTGCGAACGGTTTCTCTTTCCTTAACTGTGTCGATATAAAGCTTATCAACAAATTTGTTGCCTGTATACACCAGTTCAACTTCCGGTTTTCCGGTATATTTATATTCGCCGTCAATATCACGCCATTCCAGACAGCCAAGGTGCTCAAGCGTGAGATTTGCAACGCATTTGAAGTGGTCGCCTTTTCCGTCCCAAAGCTCTCGGTGCATGGCAAGCCAGCGTGAAGCCGATTGGAACGAACCTGTTCTGATGTCTTTAAAGCGCGGCAGACGGAAATGTCCCGTTGTGAATACAAAAATATGTGTTCTTTCAAGTTCGCGGTCTTTCAGATTTTTCATCAGCTGGAGAAGCGCAATCGGACCGTTTTCTTCAACGCAGTTGGTGCCGTCCGTGTGTGTATTGACGATTACGGTTTCTTTGGGATTTTTTCCTTTTAAAATGCAGTAAAAGCTCTCGGTAAAAGCGTTTTCTTCTGTCTCAGCTGTGAGAACAAAGTTAGCTTTTTTATGTTCTTTTGCCGCCTCAATGACTTTTTTGCCGTCCGTTTCATTGACCCAGAGCATCGGTACATTCTGATAGCCTAAGATAAAGGAAAGATACTGTCCTTTTACGCAGTCATCGTGCAGACCTTTCCAAACAAGAATAACCGCTTTCGCCTTGTTAAGCTTGGAAAGAATACCGTAAAAACAATGAACGAAGCTTGTGATGACGGGTCCCTCATATTTTGTTTCAAGAACAATATCTTCGGGCAAGCTTGAACGTTTGTCAAAAGCAATTTCACTCGAAAGAAAATTGATATTTGAAACATTGTAAACCGCGATTTTACCGTTTGCTTTGACAAAATCTTTGGCGCTGTCAATATAAACCAGCTCTTCGGTTATACCGCTTTCGTCTGTCTGACCGGAATAGGGATAAGCGGACGAAACAGGAATGTTGATTTCATCACAGCCGTCAATAATTTTAATTGAGGAAGACTTTTCTTCCCAACGGTTAAAATAAAACGGATCGCTGAAAATTTCAATTCCCAATTTACTGATTTCATCTTTGAGGTAATTGATAAAATCGGTGTGACCCTTACTCCCCGTAAGTCTTGTGCCGAAGGAATTCATTTTTTCAACTCCGGCAAGGATTTCTTCTTTTGAAATGCTCATAATTTCTCCTTTTCTTATATAAAAATTTATTTTGACTCAAACCATGTCTTTCCACTATGAACATCTGCCGAAAGCTTAACACTCATCCGGCAGGCGTTTTCCATTTCTTCTTTAAGAAGTGCGGTAATTTCGCCACACTGTTCTTTTTTACATTCCACAATCAGTTCGTCATGAACCTGCATGATAAGTTTTGCCGACGGATATTCCTTTTTCAGTCTTTCATAAACGCGAACCATGGCAATTTTGATAATATCCGCCGCCGTTCCCTGAACCGGCATATTTCTTGCCACTCTTTCACCGAAAGCCTGAAGCATTTTGTTGGAAGCGGTAAGTTCCGGCAAATATCTTCGTCTGTGGAACATTGTTTGCGCATAACCGCATTCTCTTGATTTTTCAACAATGTCTTTCATATATCGGTCAACACCGTTGTAATGGTGAAGATAGCCTTTGATATAGTTGTCGGCTTCTTTCCTTGTGACGCCGATGTCCTTGGCAAGCGAAAAAGCGCCGATGCCGTAAACAATGCCGAAATTTACTGCTTTTGCACGGCTTCTCATAAGGGGCGTTACCATATTCACAGGCATTGAAAAGACCTGTGAAGCAGTGATTGTGTGAATATCATCACCGTTGTTGAAAGCATCAATCATCGTTTTATCGTTTGCAAGGTGGGCGAGAACACGAAGTTCAATTTGCGAATAGTCAGCATCAACAAGAATATTTTCGTCTTCGCAGGTGAAAAAGCGTCGGATTTCTCTTCCTTCTTCATAACGCACGGGAATGTTTTGCAAATTCGGCTCAAGCGAAGAAATTCTTCCCGTTCTTGTTTCCGTCTGGTTGAGCGTTGAGCGAATTCTTCCGTCGCTTTCAATTTCTTTAAGCAGGCCGTCGCAATAGGTTGATTTCAGCTTTGCGAGAGTGCGGTATCGGAGAATATCGGCAACAACGGGGTAATCATAAGAAAGACTTTCCAGCACTTCTGCGCTTGTTGAATAGCCGCTTTTTGTTTTTTTCTTGGCAGGAAGCCCCATTTTTTCAAAAAGAGCTTCTCCAAGCTGTTTGGGTGAGTTGAGATTAAACTCAAATCCGACCTGCTCAAAAATATTTCTGCGAATGTCATCAATCTTTTTTTCAAGCTCTTTGCCGTAGCTTTCAATCGCTTCGGCATCAACAAGAAATCCGGTACATTCCATGTCGGCAAGCACTTTTGCAAGCGGAAGCTCAATATCATAAAAAAGCTCATGCTGTTCATTTTCTTCCATTTCAGCTGACGCTTTTTCGGTGATTGCCTTAATTACACAAGTGAATTTGACCTGAATTTCAAATTCTTCAGCGCACTTGATTTCAGGAACATTAATATTCATTTCCGCGGCAAGTCTGAGCGGATCATAGCTGTTTGAGGACGGATTGAGGATATATCCGGCAAGGGTAGTGTCCATTTTCATCTGATTGATTTCAAAACCCTTTGAAACGGCAAACTTATAAAGTTCCTTGCTGTCACAGGTATATTTTTCGGTGTTGCTTTTTAAAAACTCTTCACAAAATTCATCAAAATCAAGGCAGTCATTGGGAACATAAAGAACTTCTTTTCCTGCGTCAAAGAAAAATGCTGCCACACCTTTTTCGTTGTAGCTTACGGTGAAATAAGCCTTTCTGTCTTTTTTGAGTTTCCCTAAAAGACCTGTCAGGTCACGCTCTTCTTTCAGTTCAATCGGCGCAGCTTTTGTTTCGGCCTTGTTTTCTTCTTCATCTGCATGAATTTCGTTTGTAAGACCGAGCCTTTCAATAATTCCGAACATTTCAAGTTTCACAAGAAGCCCAATTGCTTTTGAGGAGTCAACTTCTTTCGGAATATAGTGATCCATATCGGTATCAATCGGCGCATCAAGGCAGATTGTGCCGAGCGTTCGGCTTAAAAATGCACTGTCTTTTCCCGCTTCAAGCTTGTCGTGCACACCTTTTTTGATATCA
>JBJFHW010000120.1:0-3713 GCA_051893965.1 Acutalibacteraceae bacterium | reverse complement strand
AAAAAATTCTGATCACAGGCTTCGGTAGAGTCGGCAAAGCCTGCGCGCGTGTTCTTTCGGGAATCGGAACAGATGTTTATATTGCGGCAAGAAATCCGTCTCAAAGAAGCGAAGCAGTCTGTATGGGATATAAAGCGGTTGATATTTCAGAAATCTCAAGAATAATCTATATTTTTGATTTTATTATTAACACAGTTCCCGCACAAATTTTCACAATCAAGAATATAATGACAATGCGGGAAAGAGCCGTTTATATTGAGCTCGCCTCAAAACCGTTCGGCGCACTGGAAGCCGATTTTGAATCTGAGAAAAAAAGATATATTTTAGCTTCATCTCTTCCGGGAAGATTTTATCCGAATTCCTGCGCAGAGGCGATTTATAAGACAATCAACGATTACATGGGAAAAGAAATAACAAACAGTCAATAAAAGTCATAGTCCGCATCATGCCTGTTTTCGGGGGTGAAAATATGAACACATACGGATATGCCCTGACAGGCTCTTTTTGCACATTTGAAAAATCCGTCAGGCAAATTGAAAAACTGGTTGAAAGCGGAATAGATATTCTTCCGATCATGTCATACAACGCATCAAAAACAGACACACGCTTCGGAACGGCAAAATCTTTTACTGAGAGAATTGAAAAGCTGTGCGGCAGAAGAATTATTTCAACAATTGACGAAGCCGAGCCGATCGGTCCGAAAAAGCTGATTGATCTTTTGATTATTTCACCGTGCAGCGGTAACACGCTTGCAAAACTTGCGGCAGGGATTTATGATACGCCGGTTACGCTCGCGGCAAAATCGCATTTAAGAAACAAACGTCCGATATTGATTGGTGTTTCAACAAACGATGCACTCAGTTCTTCGGCGAAAAACATCGGACAGCTTTTAAATTATAAGCATTATTTTTTCATTCCGATGAAACAGGATGATCCGCAAAAGAAGCCGTTTTCGGTTGTATGTGATTTTGAAAGAACGCAGGAAGCAGCAGAATATGCGCTTAAAGAAGAGCAAATTGAGCCGATATTAATTTAAAAAGTGGGGTAGAGCGCCCCACTTTTTTCAGTTAAATATTTAAAAACATCGTTTTAATTTCACTCATTTTGCCGCAGGTCAGCTTGCCCTCAGGGCAAAAACCGTTTCTGAAACAGCTCGGACCGAATTGCTTGAAAATTTCAGGGCAAAGGACGCGAAGCTGTTTTAAAAGTTCAACCGAAAGCTCGCGGATTTCCCATTGTGCTCTTGTGCAGGTACGAAGCTTCATAAACAGCTCAAGCTCGCGGCCGTTCATGGTTGAAACAATATCGAGCGTATTTCCGCTCAGAAGACAATAAACCGTTTCGCTTTCACCGCAGCCGTTGTTTTGAAGATAAGCCAGAAGCTCCTGCGTTTTTGAAAAAGCACTGCAATATTTTTCAAGAAGCTCTTTATTATCATAGATGCTTTTCGGAATAATATATTTCGTTCGGTCACAACTGTTTAGTGACGGAACAAGCAAGCTTTGCATACGATGGCGCGAAAAATGGGTCAGAGTGGAAAGTGAAACATTGTTGAATCTGATAGTATAGTTCATGCTTTCAAGTGCACGCGGTCTTGATGAAGCAAGAACGGCGTCAATAATTTTTTCCTTGGTTTTGCCGTCAGAAAGAATTTCCTCAGCTTGCTTGCTGCTTACTGCCTTTTCGTTTATAAGCGCACATTTTGCAACAACATCAGCTCCATTCGGCGTATAGGAAAGAATTTCAACGCTCTGCGTGTTTTCTTCTTTTTTTGCGTCTATGAAATCGAGGTTTATTTCATCATTATAGACACCGTATTGCTTTTCAAAATTCCCGAAAATTCCCGGTGCCTTTTCTTTGCATTGCGCAAGAAGTTCTGTTCCGAGCTTATGTATTTCATAAATTTTGCTTCCTCTGCCGAAAAGCATGGCACGCAGAACATTGATAAGCTCGCGGCCGCCGAGAGAACAGAAAAAGTTACTGTAAAAACAATAGGGTAAAACAAAGCGTGCGTCTTCTTTCGCAACACCGCCCTCAATCAGTTCACCGTAAAGAGCAAAAAGACTGTCCATATGATTGATGTATTTTTCTTTGCAGTCGCTGTTTTTGAAATCGGGTACATAGTAACCGCTGTTTGAAAAATCAACATAACGCCTTGATTTGACAGTAAAAGAAGCAAGGCGAAATTCAATCATAAACTGTTCAACAACCACCGAAACATTTTCAAAAGCCAGGTTGAAAAATGTGTGTTCAACCGTTGAAGTATGCCCGGAAGCAGTAACTTTTGAAATCAGTTTTGCATTTTTCTCTTTGTCCTGGGATTTTTCCATAATTTCAAGCGCCGTACCGCTTTGGGTTGAAATTCGTCCGGCGGCGGCACAGACTTTTTCGTCAGTGTCACTGAAGCCGATAATATATACACCCGGTTTATTCATAAAAAGCCGCTCCTTTGTTTTATAGATCAATATATTATCTCATTTTGCTTGAAAGTTGTCAACTGTTTATATCGGTTTAAAAATAGAAAACAAAATTAATAAAATTGTTAACAAAAAATTTAAAATTTTAAACATTCCGCCTTGATATATTTGCAAATTATGGTATAATAATACGATGTAATTTTGAAGAAAATTATTCATAAAAATTCAAGGAAAGGCATACGGCAGATATTCAAAACAACTGCTGTACGGAATTTAAAATGATCAAAAGAAGTCAAGACATGACAAAAACCGTTAAGGTTGCTATGAGAGGCGGAGACGGACAAGCCGTTGTAACCGATATACTTGACAAAGGCGAATATAAAGGCAAGGCAAGACTTGTCGGAACAATTCTTCTTGAACCCGGCTGCTCAATCGGACCGCATATTCATGAAAACGAAGAAGAAATTTTTTATGTAATAAGCGGCACGGCAAGCTATAATGACAACGGAACAACAATAACGCTGAACAAAGGTGACAGCTGCATTTGTTTGGGCGGTCAGACTCACTCCATTGCAAACAACAGCGAAAACGAAAATCTTACGGTTTTCGCCGTAATTCTCACTTATTGATAAAGGATCTTCTATGGGAAAAATGGTTGTTATTGAGGGCCTTGACGCGAGCGGAAAGGGTACTCAAACAGAAATTCTGTTAAAGCGGCTTAACCAAAGCGGTCATCCTGCTTACGGCATAAGCTTACCTAATTATGACGATAATTCAAGTGCTCTTGTCAAAATGTATCTTGCCGGTGAAATGGGAAGCAAACCTTCCGATGTCAATGCTTTTGCCGCTTCGACTTTTTATGCAGTTGACCGGTATGCAAGCTTTAAAAAATTCTGGAATAAAGAATATAACAGCAACAAAATAATTGTTGCAAACAGATACACAACTTCAAATGCATCACACCAGATGACGAAGCTTGACAAGTCTCAGTGGGATTATTATCTTGACTGGCTTTTTGATTTTGAATATAACAAGCTTGAAATTCCAAAACCGGATTGTGTTATTTTTCTTGACATGCCGGTTGATGTTTCACAAAAGCTTTTGCTTAAGCGCTATCATGACGATGAAAAGAAAAAAGATGTTCATGAAAGAGATGTTGATTATCTTCAAAGCTGTCATGAGGCGGCATCTTATGCTGCGTCTAAGCTCAATTGGACGGTTATAAAATGCAGTGAAAACGGCGAGCCCAGAAACATTGAAAAAATTGCAGACGATATTTATGCTGCCGTTGAAAGG
>JBJFHW010000119.1:0-3728 GCA_051893965.1 Acutalibacteraceae bacterium | reverse complement strand
GCAGTACGGTTTTGTTTTCATCGGTGCTGAAATCGGAATTTATAACAAGCCTACCGACAGAGGACTTGAGCATTATGACTGTGCAAGCGATGAGGATGCAATTTATATGTCGATGACATTCTATCGCAAGGGTGAGGAAATGCTCACAAGAGATTATGCAAGATATTGGTGGTGCACGGGCTTTGTTCCCGGTCAGCTTGATAATTTTGCAGACAGAAGCGAGCTTTCCATTAAAGCAAGACTGACAATGAAAGATTACAAAATGTTAATCAGCTTCTGCGGTGCTCTGAAAGATAATGGTTTTGTTATTAACAGAGATTATACGACAGACGGACTTGATGTGTATATTACTTGGTAATTTTTGATTAAATAATTAATTATTTTTAATATAATTGTTGAAATTTAAAGCCAGATGATGTATAATACTCTTTAAGTTAACACAAATTGTCTGTGTTAATTCGGTACTTATGTATATTTTCGGCTTTTGCCGTTGATATAAATATTAAGAAAGGATATGATACGACTATGAAGAAATTTCTCGGTATTCTTGTTGCAGTGATCCTTTGCGTTTGCCTTGCAGCTCCCTCCTGTTTTGCAACTTCAACAATCGACACAGACTCGCTTCTTTCAAAGCTTGACGGTGTTGATATCGGAGATCTCAATGCAGGTGAAATCGCTGAAATTCTCGGTGTTGACATTTCAGAACTCGGCAACGTTGTTGAAGCTTTGAAAAACACAGGCTCCAGCTCAGATGCAGTTGACTATGTTATTAAAAGCCTTTCAGCAGACGGTTCAGCCGCTTCTTCCGAAACAACAACAGCTGCAGCTGCGTCATCAGGTGATTCAGCATTGAGCGGTATTTCCGATATGCTCGGCGGAATTGATCTTAGCAGCATTGCAAGCTCTGACATGCTTTCCTCTCTTACAGGTCTGTTCGAGGGTGTTGATCTGAGCAGCTTTGATGTAAGTTCACTGATGGACACAATTTCCGGCGCATTCAGCGGTTCGGGTATCGATCTCAGTTCAATGACCGGTTCATTTGATATCGGAAGTCTCCTCGGCGGTCTCGGCGGCGGTTCTTCATCAGGCGATGCTTCTTCAGACGGTTCATCATCAGGCAGCTCAGCAGGCAGCGGTGTGATGGACACAATGGCTTCCCTCATGGATTCTCTTATGGGCGGCCTCGGCTCACTCGGTCTTGACACATCAGCTCTTGACGGACTGAAAGACAGTGAAGTTGTTAACTTCTTCGCAAATCTTTATCAGGGCCTCGGTCAGGTTGAAGAAGAAGAAACAACAACAAAAGCTCCCGATGTTGTTACAACTGCAACTCCGAAGACAGGCGACACATCAGCAGTTGTTGCCGCAATTGCAACTCTCAGCGTTGCTTCTGCCGCAGCTTTCGTTTGCCTTAAAGGCAAAAAGAAAAACGAAGCTTAATTGCTTCCAATTTTAACTTTTCTAGAAAAGCTAAGTTAGAAAGCGTTCTCTTAACGGAGGACGCTTTTTTTGCGCTTTATTTTTCAAAATCTATTGAATGTTTGATTTTTATGAGTATAATGACTGTTGAATAAAAGGAAGATCCTTTTAGTGCCGCATTTTTTAAAGACGGAAAGTCATGCTGTTTGTGCGGCCGACCGTCTTTTAAAATATTATTTTGCAACAAAAAAGAAAGAAGTGGTTCTTGTGTCAAAAATTTTTGCCCACAGAGGATTCAGCGGAAAATATCCGGAAAACACAATGCTTGCTTTTCAGAAAGCGGTTGAAATCGGTGTTGACGGAATCGAACTTGACGTTCATCTTACAAAAGATAACGAGCTCGTAATCATTCACGATGAGAATATCAAAAGAACCTGCAACGGTGAAGGCCTTGTTCGCGACTTTACTTTTGAACAGCTGAGAAAGTTTGACGCTTCCGCAGGTTTTGCCGGCGTTTACGGCTTTAATGCCATTCCGACTCTGAGAGAATATTTTGAACTGGTTAAAGATACACCGGTTATCACAAACATTGAGCTGAAAACCGGTATTTTTGAATATCCGACCATTGAAAAAAGAGTGATTGATATGATTGCCGAATACGGTCTCGAGGACAGAATTATCCTTTCGTCATTCAATCATTACACGGTTTTAAGATGCAAAGAGATTAACCCCGCAATCAAATGCGGATTTCTTTCCGAAAGCTGGCTGATCAATTACGGAAAATACACTGCCGAAAACGGCGTTCAGTGCTGCCATCCGATTTTCTGCTTCCTTTCGGAAGAAACGGTTGAAGAAATGCATAATGCCGGCTGTGAAATCAACACATGGACGGTCAATGAGTATGAGGATATTAAGCGCCTTTCCGAAATGGGTGTTGATGCTTTGATCGGAAATTATCCGGACAGAATGATTGAAGTTCTCAGATAATTGTTCAGATGAAAAACGGATTTTATCAGCTTCTTGTTAACAGGGGATTTCTTTTATTGAAAAGTTAATATAAACAAAACGGAGAATGGCTTTTTGTTGAAAGTGTTGAAAATAAGCTTGTTTTCCGTTTTTTTCTTGCTATTTTCTCTTTATTGTTGTATCATTATTTATATATATTTACACAAAATGAACGGAGGTTATTTTATGAATTTCAAAGGTAAAAAAATGCTCAGCGTTCTGCTGTCGGTATTGATGCTTATGTCCGTTTTTGCTTTCGGCACATCGGCTGAAGATACATCTTGCGAGCATATATTTACAAATTATGTATATGACAATAACGCTACTTGTTATCAGGACGGAACAAAAACGGCTGTTTGCGAAAAGTGCTCAGCAAAAAGCACGGTTGTTGACCCGCAGCACCTGAAAACACCGCATACATATTCAGATGAGCTTTATGTTATTGTTGAACCGACCTGCACTTCAACCGGTGTGAAGGCACGCAAGTGCACGGTATGCGGCGCTTTTGAGCCGGACAACAGAGAAATTGTTCCGATGAAAGAGCACAGCTATATCTGGACAATCACCAAAAGGGCAACCTGCTCTCAAGAGGGTTCAAAATACGGCGTCTGCGAAAACTGCGGCAAAAGAGTTACAGAAACCATTCCCGCAACCGAACATACTCTTGGTGAATGGGTGCTGACAAAAGAACCGACCTGCAGCGAATACGGAACTGAAACCGCTGTTTGCTCCGTCTGCGGCGCACATAAGGAAAGAAACGTTGAAAAAGCACCGCATGATGTGCGTACCCTTGCCCGAGTTGAGCCGACATGTGAAAAAGCCGGGCTTACCGAAGGTCAGGTCTGCTTTGTGTGCAAGGAGATTCTTGTTAAGCAGGAAGTGATTCCGGCTTTAGGTCACGATTACTATACGGTTGCCGATATCAAAGCACCGACCTGCACTGCAAAGGGCAGCGGTCATATTTACTGCAGAAACGAGCCGGATTACAGTCAATGGACGGAGATCCCGAAAACAGCTCATGAAGACCTCGACGGCGACGGACTTTGCGACGGATGTCAGCAGAGCATGGCGGCGCTTGAATGCGGTTGCTTCTGCCACAATGACACCTTCATTTCCCGTTTGGTTCGCTTTATTGATACACTGCTTTCAAAACTTTTCCACAAGGAATTCAAATGCTGTGACGATATGGTGCCTTACGGCGAAGAATAAGTAATAATTTCAGGAGAAAAACAGAATGATGACTTTAAAAACCCGCTGGGCTCAGCAGGCAATGTGCGACAACCCGCTTCCCGAATATCCCAGAC
>JBJFHW010000118.1:0-3820 GCA_051893965.1 Acutalibacteraceae bacterium | reverse complement strand
TAATCGACCATGCCGCTTGATGAATAAAAATAATCATAGGTTGTCAGCAGTCCGCTTTTGAATTTTGCGGTTGTTGAATGGCGGATTTTACCGCAAAGGAAAAGATAATACAGTCTGACTCTGTCATAAAGCGAGAGCAGTTTTTCTTTGCTGTTTTCTTTCTGAAGCATTTCAAAAAGCTGATAAATCTGAACGGGTACGGGCGAGCCGTGATGAACAAAAGCATAGTCCGGGTTGCTTTCGTCGCTTAAATAGGTGTCGAGGATATATTCGGCAAACTGCGGCGCATATTCGTTCATGCCAAGACCGATGAAGCCAGAATCCCAGGTGTAAAGGCAGTCCCAACGCTTACCGGGCGTGTGGTGAATGATGTAATCGCCGTGAAGATAAATCGGATAAACAACATTGGTCATAACGGCGGCGCTCAGAAGTGCGTTGGAAAAGGTATATTTTTCTCCGTCTTTGTTGAAATTGAATTTTATTGCTTTTTCCTTTGCCGCCCGATAAAGCGTTTCATATTCTTCTTCGGTTAAATCCGTTGTTTCTTCGCTTGAAAGAACGGCATAGCAGACCTTGTTTGCATGAGGAGCAACAAAAATTGTGTGGCTGATGGCGTTGAGGAAAAAGCCGTCGTCGCTGTGCCTGCGGTTAAACGCCGAGGTGAAGCTTTCGGTCAGATCGTCAAAGCTTTCGTCCGCGTTGGACATTCTTGTGCTCATGCAGTCTTCAAGGCAGCCGGTTTCAACCGAGCGAAAACGCGTGTTATCATCAAAAATGCGAAGCGTAAACGAATCCTTACAGTCGGGATAGACCGCCTTGAGAAGAAAGCCGTTTTTGCATTTTGCGGTTTCGGTCTGCGGAATATACGGCGCTGTGTTATCGCTTTGCGTTTTGTTTTCGGTTATGACGGCGGCGTCCTCTTTTTCGCAAAGAGCAAAAAAGTCAAACTCGCACGCACCCTGACCTTTGGAAACAAGGGTTAAATCAAACCTGCCTTTTTTAAGCTTGCCCATTTCAAGCACGGCATAGGTCGGTTCATCGGCAGCAGAAAGAGACAGCGTTTTTCCGTTTACATCAAAAAGGGCCGTGTTTTCCGATTTGATATATTTTACGCCGACCATTTTTCCCTGCGTGTATTCAATATCGCTCGAGCGGTACCGGACAACAAGGACGGCATTGTCAAAATCGCTTTCAAGCTGCGTGCTGAATTTCACGCAGTCGCCCGCTTCGCCGCCGAACGGCTTGAGCACGCGGTGGGGCATATGCCATTTTTCGGCTCTGTCGCCCAAGCCCTCGCCGAAAGTGAAGCGGCTGTCGGGAAAAACACCTTTTTTCATGGTGTCGGCGTTCTGTTCGTCCCACGGGCGCGGTATTTTATAATCATAAGAAGTATATTTTGTTGCCTTGATAAATTTGCATTTTTCCGGGAACTTTTGTTCAAACGGCTTTGCAACCGGAAGTTCAAGCGACTGGAAATAATTGACAACGCAGTTTTTGATTAAATCGGTGTTGTTGACAAATTCGGTGCGCACAAGGGTGCTGTTGTCGCTGAGTTTTGTATAGGAAACATCGGCATAAACCTTGTCTTTCCATTCAAGGTCATGGCGGAAAGAATAAAAAGAATAATCCTTACAGCTGCTCCACGGATGATACGCTGAGGGCAAGGTGACATTCGGAACACGGATGTCAAAGCCCATCACACCCGGAACGGTTGTGAAATCAAGCCGTGCGGCAGGGTATTTTTTTACCTCGGTAATTTTGGAAATTCCTGCATATTTTTTACTGTATGGTCCCCAGAGCGGAAAGACAGGTGAAATTTTCATAACTTACTTCCTTTGATTTTTAATGGTATTTAACGAACTGAAATGTTAAAGAAAAGCAACAAAACCGTTTCTTTTGACGATTTTTTTGCAAGGCGTATTCATTCACAACTTTTTAAATTATATAATAACTGTTTTTTATAGTCAACAAATTTGAAAGAAAAGCTGAGAAGAAGAAAAAATAAAAAAGAATTTTATTTTAATAAGATTGATAAGAGTTTGATAAGAATTAATAAAATAACAAAAAAGCTCTTGCAATTTTAAAAATTGGGTGTTATAATCAAACCATAGATAATAGCATAAAAAACAAGGAGGTTATCTTATGAAAAAAGCATTATCTGTATTTATGGCTGTATTAATGCTCTTTGCGGCATTGTCAGTCGGATCATTTGCAAGCTCAAGTGACCCGTCACCATGGCACGGCGAAGCAGGCAGCGGTAAGCCGGCAACAATGGAACAGGCTGTCATCAAATTCAATCTTAACGGCGGCACACTTAAAAACGGTGCTTATGTTTATGACACAACAACAGGCGAGTTCTCCTATCAGGACGGTATCACAGGAACATATGTTATGGTTCCGAGAGATGAGGAACATTTAACAATGAGAGCCGGAACAACCGTTATTCTTCCCGTTGTAACCGCTCCCTCAGGCTGGCAGTTTGACGGTTGGTATTGCTACAGCGATCAGCAGACCTACGCTGCAAATGCTTCATACAGACTTCCCGCTGACTGCGGCGGACAGATCATCGAATTCGGTGCTGCATACAGCCCGGTTGAAATTGAAGAAGACACCTTCACAAAAGTTATGGGTATTCTGATTAAGATCTTCGGCGCAATCATCGGTCTTGTAATGTATGCAGGCGACACAGAAGCCGGCGTTGCTCTTATGGAAAAAATCCTTGGCGGCGTACTTGGCTAATAGCTGAAAAAATGTTAATAAAGCGGCAGACAGGCTCTGCCGCTTTTATTTTTTTTTGAAAATTGATTTATGTGTTTTATACGCGGGTAAATAAAAAGCGGAGGGAAGAATTATCCCGCCGCTTTTTCTGTGCTTTCGGTCTGATTTCATTTGAATGCGGTTTTTCGCATAGTAATTATATTATTGCTTTTATTGTTTTTTCTCTCTGCGTTTTTTCTTCTTTGCTCTGTCGAGTGCTTTTTTCTTTGCTTTCTCCTGCGCTCGTTTGTCTTTTTCCTGATTCTTTCGTTTTTCAGCTGTTTCTTTGCTCTGACTTGTCTGACCGACAAGCTCGGATAGGGTTATCCCGTAAATTTCGGAAATGGTAAAGAGCACATATACATCGGGAACGCCCTCGCCGCGCTCCCATTTTGAAACCGATTTGTTGGAATAGCTGATACATTCTGCAAGTTCCGCCTGCGTCATACCGTGAAGCTTCCTGTATTTTACAAGATTTTCGGCAAGTTTTGAACAAAATTCATGTTCGTTCATGTTTTCGCCTCCGTTTCCGGATTTAATTCTACTATGAATAGATTTTGTTGTCAAGTATAAATCCACGGATAGTAGACAACAATCTACAGGTAAGGCCTTTACGTCTTCATAACGGAAAGATATACTTTTGCCATCTTCTTTCAGGAAAGAATCCGGATCAGATTTTCTTAATCAGCTTTAAAAGGAGGAATGATTCTTATGAATGATGTTTACATAAAGGAAAAATCAACAATCGATTCCAGCCGAAGTCTGCCGCCTTATTCAAAAACAGAAGAAACAGCCAATATGGTAACGCACATACTCGGCGGTGTTTTTGCGTTCTTTTCTTTGATGATGTGCGTCGGGTATGCCGCATGGCACAAAAATGTTTACGGCGTTGTTTCGGGCCTGATTTACGGAATATCCATGATAGTGGTATATGTCATTTCCAGTGTATATCACGGGCTGGACCCTGAAAGGGCATATAAGGGCAAAGTGGTGCTTCGTGTGCTCGATCACTGTGATATTTACGGCCTCATTGTCGGACCCTTTGCACCGCTTGCACTGACCG
>JBJFHW010000117.1:0-18215 GCA_051893965.1 Acutalibacteraceae bacterium | reverse complement strand
ATATTTTGAAGTTACTTCTCTTTTTTATTGGGTCACATCATTTTAGCACATACATAAACAAAAAATTTTTTTGTTTCACGTGAAACAAACAGCAAAAGACTCCGATAAACGGAGCCTCATGCCGGGTGTGAAAGAGAAAGATATGATTATGTGAACATACAAAGGAAACTTCGTATGCTGACAACAAATTAATAAAGCTTCGGGTTAAGAAACCGATTTATTGTCATCAAACTGGTCATTGTTGACTTTATAAGCACTGCTTTTCGGTATAACAATTTCATAAACGATGTTTTCATCGGTTTCGGATTTTTTAAGACCGGCATTAATTCCGGCACTATTCATGGTTTCAACAGCATTATTTATGGTGTTGAGAAAAATTTTTATGTCACTGAACATTCTTTTTGTTGTTCGTTTCGGTTTATTTTTTTCTTCAAGCAAACTTTCAACATATTTTTCAGTCTGTGAAACATTAAGCTTTCGTTCAATAATTTTTTCAAGAGCCGGAATAACAGCTTCACTTTCAAGCCGAAGCAAAGCGCGTGCATGTCTTTCTGAAAGTCCGCTTTCAAGAAGCATCTTCTGTGCCTTTTTTGGAAGACTCAAAAGACGAAGTTTGTTTGACACTGTTGACGGTGCTTTTCCAAGCATCTTTGCCGCTTCTTCCTGTGAAAGGCCATATTCATTCATAAGCCGTTCAATTGCAACGGCTTCTTCAAAATAATTCAAATTTTGTCTCTGCAAATTCTCAATTAAAGAAAAAATTGCCGATTTCATCGAATTGACATCAACAACAATACAAGGAACCACAATCATACCTGCAAGTCTTGACGCTCTTAGTCTTCTTTCGCCCGAAACAACCTCATATCCTTTTTCTACTTCTCTTACTGTAATCGGCTGTAAAATGCCGTTCATTCTGATACTTATTGCAAGATTCACCAATTCGCTTTGATCAAAAATTTTTCGCGGCTGATTTGGATTTGGAAAAATTTTTTCGTTTGGTATAAGCAGCACCTGCCCTGCCGAACGCGGTTTTTCGGTAACCATGAGAAAACCTCCCTCTTATGCCATGATGATAGCATAAAAAGGGAGGGTTGTCCAACAAAATCGTTCGCCTGTTTTTGCAAGTTTTTGACCGTCTGCGACATTAAATCAAAGGTGATTTTGCGATTTTTGCCGATGGACGGGGATAAGTTGTCGGCGTGTGCGATATTTTTTTAATAATAAAGATGTTTCTTTCACCGGCATTTTCAAGTTCAAACCGCTTTTTTTCTTCGATTCTTCCGCCTAGAATTTTTATCGCTTTTTCTGCTGTTGTCACTTCTTCATCAGCCTTAGCGCCTTTCATCGAAATGAAAGAACCCCCTTTTTTGACAAACGGAAGACAATATTCACAAAGCTCTCTCAAATTTGCAACCGCCCTTGCTGTTGCATAATCAAACTGTTCTCTATACAAGGCCTTTCTACCCACTTCTTCGGCTCTTGCATGAACTATCTCAGCCTCCAATTCAAGCGATGATAAAATGCTTTCAATTACATTAAGCTTTTTGGCAGTGCTATCAAGAAGAGTAAGTTTTATATCCGGTCTTGCAATCAGAATGGCAACACCCGGAAATCCGGCACCGGTTCCGACATCAATCAAACTGCTGTTATTTGATATATCCAAACAGCTCAAAAGTGATAAGCTATCAATAAAATGTTTGATAACAATTTCATCAGGCTGTGTGATTGCTGTCAGATTAATTTTTTCATTCCATGAAACAAGCATTTTTGCATATATATCAAATCTTTCAAGTGCAGTTTCATCGAGTTTAACTCCAAACTTTTCTGCTGTTTCAACAAGCAGGTTCTTATTTATAAAATCTCCCATAATTATCCTTTCAACTGTTTTTCTTCAGATAAATAAGCAAAACAGATATATCTGCCGGACTGACGCCTGATATTCTTGACGCCTGGCCAACATTTTCAGGTTTAATCTTGTTGAGCTTTTCCTGTGCTTCCATTCGCAGTCCTGTTATTTTGCTGTAATCAAGTTCTTTTTCAAGCTTTCTTTTTTCAAGTCTGCGCATTTCCTTTGCCTGTGCTAACTGACGCTTAATATATCCCTCATATTTTAATTCAATTTCGACCTGTTCGAACACTTCAAACGGTAAATCCGGTCGTTCTTTGTCAAAAGGCGTCAGTAAGTCATAATTAAGCTGCGGCCTCTTTATAAGCTCGGCAAGCTTGCAGCCTGTTTTAAGCGCGGATGTTTCACGTGAAACAAGCAATTCATTGAGTTCATCATTCGGAGAAAGAGACATGTTTTCGACACGTTCTCTTTCATTTTTTATCATTTCAAGCTTTTTTTGCAACCTTTGCCATTTTTCTTCGCCAACAAGTCCGATTTTATAACCGTATTCGGTAAGCCGTATATCTGCATTATCCTGTCTTAAGAGCAAACGGTATTCCGAGCGTGAAGTCATCATTCGGTAAGGATCACTGCAACCTTTCGTAACAAGATCATCAATCAGTGTTCCGATATAGGAACTTGCACGGTCAAGAATCAGCGGAGCTTCACCTTTTACTTTAAGCGCGGCATTGATTCCTGCAATCAGACCCTGTGCAGCAGCTTCTTCATATCCACTTGATCCATTGAACTGCCCGGCGCCGAATAAACCGCTGTAATTTTTAAATTCAAGCGTTGAAAACAAAGCAAGCGGATCCACGCAGTCATATTCGATCGCATAAGCAGTACGCATAACCTGAACATTCTCCAGCCCGGGAATAGTTCTCAAAAAAGCAAGCTGCACATCCTCGGGAAGAGAGGAAGACATTCCCTGTAAATACATCTCCTGCGTATTTTCACCGCAAGGCTCAATAAATAGCTGATGGCGCTTCTTTTCTGAAAAACGAACAATTTTGTCTTCAATGCTCGGACAATATCGCGGACCGACACCGTCAATTTTACCGCTGTAAAGAGGAGATCGGTGAATATTATCAAGAATGACACGCTTTGTTTCTTCGTTCGTATATGTTATATAGCACGGAAGCTTGTTTTCAGGCTTATATTTTCCGTCAAAAGAAAAGGGAACAATATGTTCATCACCGTTTTGAACTTCAAGTCCCGAAAAGTCAATGCTTCTCTTATTGACCCTTGCCGGAGTACCGGTTTTAAAGCGTCTGGTCGGTATTCCAAGCTTTTTTAGAGAATCGGCAAGCGCGGTTGCCGCAAACATACCGTCAGGCCCTCCCTCATACGAAACATCACCGACATAAATTCGTCCGCCTAAAAAAGTTCCTGTTGCAAGAACAACACATTTTGCACGATAAATCGCCTCAAGCTTAGTCACGATTTCCCATAAACCGTCTTCGGTTTGCTCAAGGCTGATAACCTCAGCCTGAACAAGTTCCAGATTTTCCTGACTTTCCAAAGTCAGTTTCATATATTCACTATAATGCCTGCGGTCAATTTGGGCACGTAAAGAATGAACTGCCGGACCTTTTCCGAGATTAAGTATTCGGCTTTGTAAAGTGTTGGCATCGGCTGCTTTTCCCATTTCGCCGCCCAATGCATCAATTTCTCTGACCAAATGACCTTTGCTCGTTCCGCCGATGGAGGGATTACACGGCATGTTGCCGACCCAATCCATATTTATTGTGAACACGCCGACACCTACTCCAAGCCTTGCTGCCGCAAGTCCGGCTTCAATTCCGGCATGTCCGGCGCCGATTACCAAAACATCATAATTTTTTGCAAAATATTTCATATGTCCTCCGATAAAGGATACCTTTTTGTCTTTCGAAAGTTTTCAACATTTACAAAACACACGTTGAAAACTTCTTCATTTTATAGCGTTTTCATTAAATAGAAAAGCTCTGAATGAATTACGCATCATTTTAAACTTTTCTATTCAACACATTCCTATATTTTTATAGTATTATTATATTTACTTCCAAATACTCATATAATGAACATTATTATTCTATGTTATCATTATAATACAATATCTGCAATCTGCGGCGCAGTTTCAACAATATAAGTTGCATGATGTTCTTCAAATTCATGCCTGTTTCCATATCCGAATAAAACAGCGCAACTGTCAACACCGGCTCCGGCAGCTCCGTCAATATCAAAATATCTGTCGCCGACCATAAGCACTTTTGCTTTATCGTTTGCACCAAGCTTTTTCATTGCATCAAGAATGAGGTCTTTTTTTCCGCTGTGGTTGCTGTCATCAAAAGCAGTACCGCTGACTGCGTCAAACAAATCGGTAATTCTCAGATAATCCATAACATCATATATCAGATGAATCGGCTTTGAAGAAGCAATCCCGATTTTAACGCCGTTCTTTCTGAGTTTTTTTATGGTTTCTTCCATTTTATCATAAATAAAGCACTCATAAATGCCTTTTTCTCTGTATCGTTCACGGTATTTTTCAATATAGCTTCCGACTTCATCTTCACTTATACCGTAAAAATGAACAAAACTATAATGAATCGGTGGTCCGATGAATTTTTTCAGTTCGTCCATATCCGGTGCTTTCTTCCCGTGCGCCTCAAAAGAATATTGCAGACTTTTTAAAATTCCCTCTCCGGTATCTGTTACCGTTCCGTCAAAATCAAAAATCACATAATCATATTTAGACATTTTCCTCGCCTTTCTTTGATAAGCTGCTACGCTTTTCCGCTTTCTGCATAAACTTTTCTTTCTGCACAACAAATCTTTCATGTTTTCCTTGTCCGATAAGACCGGCATTGTCAAAAGCTTCCACATCAAAAGAAATTTTTCGCCCGTCGAATTCAGTAACAACTGCTTTTGCAAAAACTTCCTGTCCGACTGCCGTTGCAGCAAGATGCTTTATTTCAAGAGAAGTTCCCACTGTTGTAAAGCCCTCTTGTATATATTTTTCGCAAAGCTCACTTGCCGCTTTTTCCATTAAAGCACACATAAACGGTGTTGCAAAAACATCAAGCGTTCCGCTTTCTGCGCTTTTTGCTGTTTTTTCATTTGTAACTGTCGTTTTAACGATATTTTCCGCTCCAATTATTATTTCCATTATTTTTGCCGCATCGAAACTAAAAACAATACGATTTCCTTTCAACAAATTTCTGTGTTACTGAGCAATAAGCCATCAGCAAAAGCTGACAGCTTATTACAGTATATTATATTTTTTCAATTCATCACATATTGTCCGTCACTGCTTCTGAAAGAAAGCATATTGAACGGCTTTATTCTGTCATCATTGTTAATAACACTGGAATTACCGTAAATCCCCATTTGAACAACCTCGGATACAGCAGGGAAATCAGAGAAAACAACTGCCGAATTTCCGACATATCCTGTTACAAACATACTCGGATCATTGATTGTAATCTGTTGAATATCATAATTTGCCCAGCCGTTGGCAATTGCCTGCGCACCGTATGATAAAATCTGCATTTTTGTCAAATCGGTTTTAACATATTTGAAAAGCGAATTCAGCGCGGAGTTGAGCTGACTGAGACTTGCATCTTTTGCGCTGTCAATAAAGGCAGTAATAACCTTTCTCTGTCTTCTGGTTCGGCTGACATCGCTGTCCGAATCGCTGTGTCTGATTCTTGCGTAAACCAAAGCTTCGTAACCGTCAAGCGTAACAGCAGGACCGTAATCAATTGTATGAACGGTGGTTCTGTTGATATATTCCGCCTCGTACTGCTCGACTTCAATGGTAATTCCGCCCAAAGAATTGATTATATCGGTAAACGAAGAAAAGTCAACCGCAACATAATAATCAATGTCAATTTTAAAATTCTTTTCAAGCGTGTCAATAAGAGCATCTGCTCCGCCGTACATATAAGAAGCATTAATCTTATTGTAATTCGGACCGTTTGAAACATTCATATAGGTCCATGTGTCACGATAAAATGAAGTCAGATAAATTTTCTTGGTTTTTTTATTCAGCGAAGCAAGAATAATGGTATCGGAGCGGCCGCCCTTTTCAAGAGCGTCTTCCGAGTCCAGTCCGATCAGCAAAACATTAATCACATTCCTGCTTGAACGAAGCGCCGCACCGTTATTCGCCCATTTATAAATATAATCGTTATATGAATAGGCACTTTCAATCGGAAGAATCATCTCCGGTTCGCCGTCCTCATATATTTTATCTATATTATCCGAGTTCTGAATATTTTGAAGATCCTCTTCATTTATATTTGGAATGAACATATCAAGTTTAGCTGTGACAAAACCTATCGTCAGTGAAATAATCATGATAAATACTGTCATAACAAACAAAATGTTTCTTCCTCTTTGTCTCTTATCTTTCCATAAAAAGTTCGAAACCCGGTTTGTTTTTTTTGTCGGTTTGCTTTTTTTTGCCAAGCCGATCACTTCTTTCTTTTTCTTTTTCAAGCCGATAACACCTTTTATCGGTCGATATTATTCTTCAGTCTCCTGCTTTTCATTGGGTTTATCGTCTTCATTGCTGTCATCTAAAATTTGATCCGTCTGTTCTCCGTCGCTTTTAACAACAGCGGCAGAAACAACCTTTTCGCCCTCGGTAACCTTCATAACGCTTACGCCTCTTGAAGTTCTCTTTGAAATTTTGATGTCTTTTGCAGCAATTCTGATAACAATACCGTCCGAAGAAATAAGAATAATATCATCGTCATCGCTGACGGGCATAACAGAAGCAACTTTTCCGTAATCATCAACTTTATAATTTCTCTTACCCTTACCGCCTCTTGACTGAAGCGTAAATTCAGACGGAACGCATCTTCTGCCGATACCTTTTTCGCTGACGGTGAAGAAAGTCGGAGGAGTCTCGGCATTTTCCGGAACAACGCACATTCCCACAACCTCGTCATCACCGGAAAGTTCAATTGCTTTCACACCTCTTGCGGTTCTGCCGATCGGTCTTGCATCGTTTTCATTGAAGCGTATGCCCATACCGTTTTTGGTTGCAACAAAAATTTCGTCGTTTCCGCCGGTGAGCCATACCCATGCAAGCTCGTCGTCCTCGTCGAGGTTAATAGCAATGATTCCGCCTTTGCGGATATTTTTATAAGCGTCAAGCTCTGTTCTTTTGATAATACCCTTTCTTGTCACCATACAAAGATAATATTTACCCTCTCCGAAATCGGGAACCTTGATCATCGCACTGACTTTTTCATCGGCTTCCACAGGCAGGAGATTAACAATATTCATGCCCTTGCTCTGTCTGCTTCCCTCGGGAATTTCATAACCTTTCAGGCGGTATGTTCTTCCCTTTGTTGTAAAGAACATAATATAATCGTGCGTTGAGCAGGTAAACATTGTGTTTGCAACATCTTCTTCTCTTCTTGTCATGCCTTTAATGCCTTTGCCGTTTTTTTTCTGAACGCTGTAAGTGCTGACCGGCTGACGCTTGATATAGCCGAAATTCGTTAAGGTATAGACACAGTCTTCCTGTTCAATAAGATCTTCAATATCAACTTCACCGCTGACATTCATAATTTCCGTTCTTCTGTCATCAGTAAATTTATTTCTTATAACAAGAGATTCCTCTTTGATAATTTTGAGAATTTTATCTTCGTGAGCGAGAATATCGTTATATTCTTCAATTTTTGCTTTGAGCATTTTCAGTTCATCTTCAATCTTGATTCTTTCAAGACCGGTCAACTGTCCCAAACGCATTTTAACAATGGCGTCCGCCTGAACATCGTCAAGATTGAATCGCTCCATAAGCTGCTGCTTGCCTTCGTTCTGGTCTTTTGCCGCACGAAGAATTTTGATGATTTCATCAATAAAATCAAGCGCGGTTTTCAAGCCCTCAAGAATATGCTCACGCTCCATTGCCTTTTTCAGATCAAAGCGTGTTCTTCTTGTGATAACTTGTTCCTGGAATTTTATATAGTGTTCAAGAATCTGTTTCAGGTTCAGAATTCTCGGAACACCGTCAACAAGAGCAAGCATAATAATACCGTAGGTAATCTGAAGCTGCGTCATGCTGAAAAGCTGATTTAAAACAACCTGCGCGTTCACATCGCGCTTGAGATCAATCACCATTCTCATACCCTCGCGGTTTGAATAGTCATTGATGTCGGCAATACCCTCAATTCTTTTTTCTTTCACGAGATCGGCAATGGCTTCAATCAATCTTCTTTTGTTGACCTGATAGGGAAGCTCCGTAACAACAATGCTCATTCTGCCGTTTTTGTTTTCAACAATTTCGGTTCTTGCACGAACGGTAATTTTAGATCTGCCCGTGGCATAAGCCGCACGGATTCCGGCTCTGCCCATAATAATTCCGGCAGTCGGGAAATCCGGTCCCTTGATGTGCTCCATCAGTTCTTCAAGGCTTGCATCGGGATTATCAATCAGACAGCACATTCCGTCAATGACTTCGCCGAGGTTATGAGGCGGAATGTTAGTTGCCATACCGACGGCAATACCCGTTGAACCGTTAACAAGAATGTTCGGAAAACGGGAGGGAAGAACAGTCGGTTCTTTCAGACGGTCGTCATAGTTGGGAATAAAATCAACCGTATCTTTGTCTATATCGGTGAGCATTTCCAATGCAATTTTGCTCATTCTCGATTCGGTATAACGGTAAGCAGCGGGCGGGTCTCCGTCAACACTGCCGAAGTTTCCGTGACCGTCAACAAGAATATATCTCTGAGAGAACGGCTGAGCCATTCTTACCATTGCGTCATAAACGGAAGAGTCACCGTGAGGGTGATAGCGGCCAAGAACAGAACCGACGGTATCCGCACATTTACGGTAGGGCTTGTCGGGATAAAGACTGTTTTCGTCCATTGTATAAAGAATTCTTCTGTGAACCGGCTTCATTCCGTCGCGCACATCGGGAAGTGCACGCGAGGTAATAACCGACATTGAGTAATCAAGAAATGATTTTCTCATTTCCTTGTTCAGCTCAACATTAATTATTTTTCCGTTTTCATATTCCGGTGTATTATCCATAGTATCGCCATGCGGCACGATTTACGGCCGTTTCCTTTCAGTATAGTAATATATCAGTAACTTAAAAAGAAATATAATTGCTGTTTGGTAAATTTTGCAATCAAACGTCCAGATTCTGAACATATTTCGCGTTCTTTTCGATGAAATCTCTTCTCGGTTCAACCTTGTCTCCCATGAGAATGGAAAAAGTTTCGTCTGCCTGCTGCGCATCTTCAAGCGTAACACGAAGCATAATTCTTTTCTCGGGATCCATTGTGGTTTCCCAAAGCTGAATGGCGTCCATTTCACCAAGACCTTTGTAACGCTGAATGGCCGCACCGGGCATTTCAACCATCACTCTGTCTCTTTCCTCGTCAGAATAAGCATAAATATGCTTCTGACCTTTTGAAAGCCTGTAAAGCGGCGGCTGAGCGATGTAAACATAGCCGTTATCAATCAGCGGACGCATATATCTGAAAAAGAAAGTCAAAAGCAGCGTTCTGATGTGCGCACCGTCAACATCGGCATCGGCCATGATAACAATTTTGTGGTATCTTAATTTTTCAATGTTAAAATCTTCATCAATTCCTGCACCTAATGCCGTTACAACAGGCATCAGCTTATCGTTTCCGATAACCTTGTCAAGTCTTGATTTTTCTACATTGAGCATCTTGCCCCAAAGCGGAAGAATTGCCTGAATGGTTCTGTCTCTTCCCTCTTTTGCGCTGCCTCCCGCGGAATCACCCTCAACGATGAAAAGTTCTGTTTTTGCAGGGTCTTTTTCCGTGCAGTCTGCAAGTTTTCCGGGAAGCGAATTGCTTTCAAGCGGAGATTTTCTTCTTGCGGCTTCTCTTGCTTTTCTTGCCGCCTCTCTTGCCCTTGAAGCGTCAAGTGCTTTTGAAAATATTGTTTTTGCAATCTGCGGATTTTCTTCAAAATAATCCGTCAGCTTTGTGTAGACCGTGTTGGAAACAAGCTTTGTCATTTCGGTGTTTCCGAGCTTACCTTTTGTCTGACCTTCAAACTGTGCATCGGTAAGCTTAACGCTGATAACACAAACAAGACCCTCGCGACAGTCTTCACCGGAAAGCTTTTTGTCAGCATCTTTCAAAAAACCGTATTTTTTGCCGTATTCGTTAAACACTTTTGTCAAAGCGGTTTTAAAGCCGGTTTCATGTGTACCGCCGTCAACGGTGTGAACATTATTGGCATAGGAAAGAATGGTTTCATTATAGCCGTCGTTATACATCATTGCCACTTCGGCACTTTTTTCGCCGGCAACGCATGAAAAATGAATCGGTCTTTCATGAACCGGAGTAAGACCTCTGCTTTTGTTGATATATTCAACAAAGGAACCGATACCGCCCTCATAGCAGAAAACATCTTTCACAACATTTTCTTCATCACGCTTGTCAGTCAGTGAAATGCTGATTCCCGCATTTAAGAAAGCGGATTCACGAAGATGTCTTTGCAGCGTTTCATAATCATATTCGGTTGTTTCTTTAAAAATTTCCGCGTCGGGCTTGAACATGATAAAGGTTCCCGTTTCGTCGGTATCACCGACAATTTCAAGATCGGTAACGATATTGCCGCGCTCAAATTTCTGTCTGTAAACATGGCCGTTCTGAGAAACTTCAACAACAAACCATTCTGAAAGTGCATTAACAACAGAAGAACCGACGCCGTGCAGACCGCCCGAAACCTTATAGCCGCTTCCGCCGAATTTGCCGCCTGCGTGCAGAACCGTCAGAACAACTGTAACAGCCGGAAGTCCTTGCTGTTCATTGATACCGACCGGAATACCTCTGCCGTTGTCTCTGACCGTAATGACATTTCCGGGAAGAATTTCAACTTCAATATGCGTACAATAACCGGCGAGTGCTTCATCAATGGAGTTGTCAACAATTTCATAAACCAGATGATGAAGTCCGCGCGGTCCCGTTGAGCCGATATACATACCGGGTCGGATTCTTACCGCTTCCAATCCTTCAAGAACCTGAATTGCGTCCGCATTATATTCCTGCGTAACGGCAGTATCCATCACTTCAATTTCTTCTTCAATAATTTCCGGTGTTTCGCCCGCAATTTTTTCTGCATTTACATTTTCGTTTTTGTTTTCGTTCATATCCACTTTTAAAACCTCATTAAAACAGATTCTGATAATTCATATACTAAAATTTATTTATTAAAATTCACCGTCAAAGGCAAATTGATTTTTCTTTTGCATATTGATTCGTTTGATTAATGTTGCGCATGAAATCTGCGATATATAAACCGTATTATCCCGGCAAACAATAAATGATTTCGGCAGTTCCTGAGAAACGTAAATCACTTTTTTTTCCTCCTGAGCCTGAAAAAGAAAATCTCTTGTTTTCTTTGAAACCGTTGTATTGTCAAGGTCAAAAATTCCGACAATTTCATCGGTTTTGATAACCGTGCTTTGACCTAAGTGAAGATACATCTTTTCTCACCGTCTGCTGATTATTTTTCCGCTTTTCATTTCAAACGCTTTACCGCATTTTAAATTGCCCACGGAGTTCGGGTCACAGCAGGTAATAAACACCTGCCAGTCTTTAATATGATTTAAAATATAATTTTGTCTTGAAACATCAAGCTCACTCATCACATCATCAAGCAAAGCCACCGGCTGCTGAGAAGAAAAATTCTTAATAACTGCCGCTTCGCCGAGTTTGAGTGCAAGAGCCGCTGAACGCTGCTGACCTTGTGAGCCGTAATTTCTTGCAGAAAGTCTGTCAATTCTGATGTTCAGATCGTCTCTATGCGGACCGACCGAAGTAAAACCCGAGGCAATATCGGCTTTTCTTGAAGCAAAAAGCAAATCCTTGATATTTTCAAAAAGTTCTTCTTTATTTTCCGAAAAAGCGGGACACTGCTGATAATAAGATATTTCAAGCTTTTCTTTTCCGCTTGAAATTCCCGAATAGATTTCCGAAGCAAACTGAGAAAGCAGTTTAATATATCCCACTCTTTGTCTGATAATTTCGCCTGCATAAAAAGCAAGCCGTTCTTCCCAGATGTCAAGCGTATCATAAAGTTCGCTGTGAAAAGCAATATCTTTAAGAAGAATATTTCTCTGTGTAAGCGCCTTGTTATAATGAGAAAGTGTCAAGGCATATTTCGGCTTGAGCTGACTGATTGCAATGTCAAGAAATTTCCGTCTTTCATACGGTCCGTCTTTGACAAGAGAAAGATGAACCGGAGAAAAAACAACCGCAAGAAATTCGCCCATAATTTTTGAAGCAGCGCCTTTTTTAACGCCGTTGAGCATGAATTTTCTTCCCTTTTCAATTTCAAGAAAAAGACTTTGATCTCTGCCGCTTCCGAAAAAATCAAGGCTTAAAACCGCTTTCGGTGAATTGAAATTAATCAGTTCACTGTCTTTTGCATTACGAAAGCTTCTGCAGCCGGTAAAAAGCCAGATACTTTCAAGAAGATTTGTTTTGCCCTGAGCATTGTCACCGTAAATGATATTGATACCCTCGCAGGGCGTGATAATTTCTTTTTCAATATTTCTGAAAGACGAAAGTTCAAGCTTTGTAACATTCATGATCGCTTACGCAAAAAACAGCATATCGTCCGAATCATTGATAAAAGCGAACAAAGCTGTTCCTTTCTTTATTATTTTATAATTTCATAAATGACGCGTTCAAATTCAAAACTGTCGCCGTCATGAAGCTTTTTTCCTCTTTGAGTGCAGACCTCGCCGCCGACTTTAACCTGCTGAGACTGTATGAGTGCTTTTGCCTGGCCGCCCGTCTGTGCAGCGCCGGAAAGCTTCAAAGCTGCGTCAAGACGGATAAAATCCGTGGTAATTTTTACAGGGATTCTTTTCTTTTTGGGTACTTTAATAACAACTTTCATCTAAATCATTCCAAAACAACAAATTAATTATATACGAACAGGAAGAACAAGAAACAGGAAATCATCACCCTGAGTCGGCAAAATAATAATCGGCTGATTGGACGAATTGAGTTCAATTTTAACATCGTCCGTGTCGCAGGCTTTCAGCGCGTCAAGAATAAATTTGTTATTAAAGCCGATTTCAAGGTCGTTACCCTCAACATCAGCCGCCATTTTGTCATTAGCCGTTCCGATTGTTGTGACGCAGGAAAATTTCATCGCAGAATTTTCAATGGTACAACGAACAGGGCTTGATCTGTCGGTAATAATAAGCGAAGTTCTTTCAACACATTCAATCAGTCTTTTTGTTGAAGCAACGATGGTCGTTGTTGAAGTAAGCGGAATAGCCGCTTTATAATCAATAAAATTACCCTCAAGCAGTCGGGAAATAATTTTATATTCGCCGACTTCAAAACAGATATGTCTTTTTCCGACATTGATGGAATAAAAACCGTCATCGTTTTCGCCGAGTTTCACAACCTCACCAAGCGTTTTTGCCGGAACGACAAACGAAACCTCTTCACCCGAATAATCAATATTTTCTCTTCTGATTGCAAGGCGTGCGCCGTCAACGGCAACCAGAACAATTTTTCCGTCTGTAATTTCAAATTTAACACCGCAGTGAACGGGATTTCTTTCACTTGTTGAAACGGAAAAAATTGTTTTTCTGATCATATCTTTCAAAAGCGCCTGATTGATAACAATCGGGAAACCGCCCCCAACCGTCGGCACATCGGGATATTCGTCCGCGTCGATACCGATCAGAGAATATTCTGTTTCGCCGCTTTTAATTTTACAGATATTTCTGTCATCACTTTCAATCATGACGCTTTCGTCCGGAACAAAGCGCAAAATATCACAAAGATGCTTTGCATTTAAAATAACGCTTCCGTTTTCCTCAACCTCAGCCGGAATATAGGTATCGGTTCCTACTTCAAGGTCATATCCGGTCAGATTCACGCTGTCGCCGAGCGCTTTGATTAAAATACCCTCAATTGCGGGAATGGTTGATTTGTTTGAAACGGTACGCTGAATATTCAGGCAGCTTTTCGCAAGCTTTGCACTGTCGCAGATAAATTTCATTTGATTCGCCGTTAGCTACAGAAAATTGCTCAAACATATGAGAAGAGCTTTTCTGTAATTTATCCTTTCTTTGTTATTTTAAAAATGTTTTATATATTGATTTTTTATTGGTGACTATGATAACTGAAGAAGGCAAAAGATTTTATTTTGTTTATTTCGCGGTATTTAATATGAAAATTTTCTCATTCTGATACGCGTGAGCACGCGGGCGGTGCCCGCTTAGGAAACCCCCGGCGAGGGTTTCCTACGGTTAAACAGTCCACCGGACTGTTTAACCTACCTTCCTGCGCTATTTGAAGTATTGGGATTTCGCCGTCTGCGGACGGCGCCAAGCTTTTTTGTAAAAAAGCTTGAGCAAAAAACTTTACTCCTTTTGCACTTAGTTTTCGTCGCGGCGTAAACATAGAGATTACTGCAATCTTCCCCGCGTGAGTCCCGTGGGCGTTGCCCACACCCACAAGCTTTTTTGTAAAAAAGCTCGGCAAAAAACTTTACTCCTTTTTCACTCACTTTCCTGCGCGGCGAAACCATAAAGTTTATTGCTTTCTGTACCGCGTAATCACCGCAGGCTTGGCCTGCTAAAAAACTTTACTCCTTTTTTTGAGTGTTTTCTGTGCCGTGTGTAATATGAATATATTTATTTATTAGTAGTAGCAGTAGGGGGTATGGAAAATGTTTAAAATTATCTCGTGCCCTATAAATAAAGGAAAATATGGGAAAATTTTGTGTTAAAACGCAAGTTGAAAAATTGCTGCTTTCAACATTCTAAAAATCGGTTTGTTAAATATGTTGAAAAGTCAGTGTTGAATGTTAAAAACTGTATGGAAAAATCTGATTGATTTTTTTGTTAATATCGCATTATTCATTGATGTTTTTGATAATATCATCAACCGTTGCTTTCAGAGCAACATTATTTTCAAGCTTTTCTTTCATTTCGTTAAGAGCATATATAATCGTGGAATAATGCTTATTTCCGAATTCTTTTCCGATTGCTTTGAGTGAAAGGTCGGTTACTTCGCTTATTATATAGATGGCAACCTGTCTTGCCTGAGAAATCTTTGCATTTCTTTTTTCTGAGCGGATATCCGAAGCGGAAACGTCAAATGTACGTGCAACTTCATTGATAATATTTTCAATTGTCATCGGAATCGGCTGATTGTCGTTAGTAATATCGCTGATTGCTCTTTTTGCAACGGCAATGTTCGGTTTTGTTCCCTCAACATCCTGATAAGCTTTGATTTTTTTAACAGCGCCTTCAAGCTGTCTGATGTTCTTTTTGATGTTGTCGGCAATAAAATTGATGACTTCATCACTCAGTTCAATATCCAGATCATCGGCTTTTCTTTTAACAATCGCCATTCTTGTTTCTAACGTCGGTGGTGTGATGTCCGCAATCAAACCGGATTCAAATCTTGTCAGAAGTCTTTCTTCCAGAGTAAGCATTTCTTTTGGCGGACGGTCGGAAGTCAGAACAATCTGTTTTCCGGCATCACTCAAAGCATTAAAGGTATGGAAAAATTCTTCCTGGGTGGATTCTTTGTCGGCAATGAATTGAATGTCATCTACCAAAAGAACATCACAGTTTCTGTATTTTTCATGAAAGGCAAAATTTGTTTTTGTTCTCAGACAGTTGATCAGCTCATTGGTAAAATGTTCGCCGCTCGTATAAATAATGTCTGCATTCGGATTTTTCATTTTGATTTCGTTCATAATGGCGCTGAGAAGATGCGTTTTTCCAAGTCCCGAATGGCCGTAAATGAAAAGAGGATTATAAACTTTACCGGGATTGTTTGCAACATTTAAAGCTGCGGCATGAGCAAAACGGTTTGACGGGCCGATAATAAAATTATCGAAGGTATAGTTATATTCATTTGAAATTTTGGGTTGCTTTTTTTCTTCTCTTTTTACCGAAGAATTGTCTTCACCCGAAATAACAAACTCAACCTGAACCGGAAAACCGACTGTTTCTTCACAAGCTTTTTCAATAAGAGAAGAAAATTTATTGATAATAATGTTTCTTTTAAATTCGCTGGTTTCAAGAGTGAGAACATCGTCTTTAAAGCTGACAAATTTAAGAGGACTGAGCCAGACATTATAGGCAACTTCTGAAACGGAAGTTTTCAAGTAATCGCGAATACTTTCCCAAATTTCAGCAAAAGAATCCATATACTACCTCCTTTAATTTTTATAACGAAATATAATTTTTATTTTCAGTCGTATAATCTCGATAGAAACAAAAAACAAATCGTGGATAAAAAACAAAAAGAAAAGATTCCGCTTTTATCCAGTTTAATATCATATACTTTCATTTTACCACAAAAATTTGAATTGTGCAAGCTTTTTAGTAATATATGTGATGTATAACAAAAAAGTATAAAAATTGTTTCTGAGCCGATAAACAAGCCGTTTTTGACAAACGGGCTAAAAAATAAGTATGGTGGAAAAATAAAAAGGAAGAAAAAATGCAATATGTTCAAAAAAGCAGTGCGCTTATTTTAAGTGATTGTAAATGTCTGAATATCGGACTTTGTGTTGATTGCGGTCAGTCGTTTCGCTGGACGGAAAATGAAGACGGAAGTTTTCACGGAATCGTAAACGGTAAAAGCATTGATATTATTCAAAATGAAAAAGAGATAATTTTTAAAAATACAACCGAAGAAGAATTTGAAAAGGTCTGGATACCGTATTTTGATCTTAAAAGAGACTATGAAAAAATCTGTTCATCTTTTGATGATCAATTTTTAAAAGCAGCCTGCGATGAATTTTACGGTATTCGCATTTTAAAACAAGAACCTTGGGAAACAGTTTGTTCTTTTATTATTTCTCAAAACAATAACATACCGAGAATCAAAGGAATCATAGAAAGACTTTGTGAAAATTTCGGAGAGTCGATAGATGAAAAAGATTTTTCATTTCCGTCTTTTGAATCGCTGGCAACGCTTGAACCGGAGGATCTTTCGGTAATCCGGGCAGGGTTCAGAAACAAATATATAATTGACGCGGCAAGAAAATTTGCTTCGGGAGAGATAAATGCCGAAGAAATCAGCAGAATGCCGATTGAAAGAGCAAGAGAAGAACTAATGAAAATCAAAGGAGTCGGTGCAAAGGTTGCCGAATGTACTTTGCTTTACGGTTTCGGAAAAATGCAGGCTTTTCCGGTTGATGTCTGGGTGAAAAGAATACTGTCGGAGCTTTATCCGAACGGGCTTCCCGAGTGTATAAAGGGAAACGAAGGAATTGCACAGCAATATCTTTTCCACTGGAGAAGAAACAGCAAAAAAACAAATTTTGAAAAAATAACAGGAAAGGAAACGGTACAAATATAATTTGTACTAAAAAACAAAATGACAAAAAAACAAAGAGCGCAATTATGTGTTGAAGCCTTAAAAAAAGAATATCCCGATTCACTTTGCTCACTTGAAGCCAAAAATCCGCTTGAGCTTTTGATTGCAACAAGACTTTCGGCTCAGTGCACAGATGCAAGAGTAAACCTTGTCACACCCGCACTTTTTGAAAAATATCCGACTCTTGATGATTATTGCAATGCAAAAGTTGAAGATGTTGAAGAAATCATTCATTCCTGCGGATTTTTCAGGGCAAAAGCACGCGATATAATAGGAATGGCAAAAAAAATAAAGACTGATTTTAACGGGCAAGTACCCGACAGCATTGAAAAACTCACTTCACTTCCCGGTGTCGGAAGAAAAACGGCAAATCTGATTATGGGTGACATTTATAAAAAGCCGGCAGTGGTTGCCGACACACATCTTATCAGAATAACAAATCTCATCGGCCTTGTAAGCACAAAAGATCCATATAAAGTGGAACTGGAGCTGAAAAAAATTCTTCCGCCGGAAGAAAGCAACGATTTTTGCCACCGAATGGTGCTGCACGGAAGAGCGGTATGCGTTGCCCGCCGACCGCAGTGTGATAAATGCTGTATCAAAGAATACTGCAAGGGTGCGAAATAAAAATATTTTTAATTCCGATATTAAATTAAGAAAATTTTAGCTTCAATAAAAAATAAAACCCGGTAAAAAATAATAACGGGTGAAAAAATGAAAAGTAAAAAAAAGAAAAATTCAAAAAACGGCACAGATCCTTATAATCTCGGAAATATAAACGATTTTCTTTATGAACGTTTTTCGGTAATGTCTGCAACCGAATGTACGGGATTGATTCCTGCCGAGCCGGAAAGCGATAAAAAGCGAAACAACTATAAAGATATTTATAAAATCAACTGAAAAAAGGGGGCTATCGCATTTAGATGCAGAAAGCGTTTTCTTCACCCCGAAGCTGTATAAAGATACTG
>JBJFHW010000116.1:0-18240 GCA_051893965.1 Acutalibacteraceae bacterium | reverse complement strand
TTCAACTCACCCAAAAAGTCTCTTTTGACAGGGAGTTTTACTGTTGTCCAATCAGACAGTTCACTGTCGTAAAGCTTGATTCCGTCATGATGCTCGGCAACAGGCATCACGAATTTCGCTCCGCAGTCCTTGACCGTTCTGATCCATTCATCGGCGTCAAATTTTTCCGCCGTAAACATCGGGATAAAGTCACGGTAGTTAAAATCTTTGCCGTATTTTCTTTTGTGATGCCAATAAACGGGATTGCCCTTATAGTACATCAGTCTCGGATACCACTCGCTGAAATATTCGGGTACAGTGAAAACACCCCAATGAATAAACACGCCGAATTTTGCTTTCCTGTACCACTCGGGCACAGGGTAAGAAGCAAGGCTTTCCCATTCAGGCTTGAATTTCCCGATACTGTTTACCTCATCTATCCTTTGCAAATAATCCTGCATCTGTTTTTCTGTCATGGCTCATTCCCCGATTACATTGTTACAGTTTTTTATCCTGATTTTTTTACCGCTTTTGAATTTATTATCCCTGATAAGGATATCATCTGAGTTTTTTACTCTGACACAAGCGCCGTTGTACTTTTTGAAGGTGTTGCCGATAATTTTAATATTCCTATGGACAGCGCCGGCATATTTACTGTTTTCGGGCTTAATCAGAACCGGCGTTCCTCCGCAGTAATCAAATGTGTTATTTTTAATTGTTACATCACGGCACATACCGCTTTCATACCAGCTTTTGGCGTCGTCCGAAAGCAGAATGCCACTCATGGAGGTGCTTATAAAATGATTGTTTTCGATATTGACCTTGCCCCGTGTCGTAATCAGCAATCCTCTTGTAATGATTCTTGTAGAGCTGTTGTCCGTAAATTCGAGATTCGGGCAAGCGCTGATATCCTCAATCACATTACCGACACTCGCATTTTGCGTATTGCTGACGGTCAGCCTGATTTCGTATTCATTGATGAGTTTGGATTCTTCAATGACTGACGTACCTTCCTCCAAAAGAGTTTCGGGATTGATATAAGCTATCGAATCACCTACTCTTAACGGATTAAATCCGTGTGACTGCGGGTGCATAAAGCGGACAGTAAGCTGATTATCCTTAACATCTGTAATTTTAAAATGAATCCCGTGAACATTGAGCAAGTCGTCGCCCGCGCCGTCGAAATAGCTGTCTTTTACAGTCACCTTTCCCCTGCACATACAAAGCTGAATGAAATCCGCAACGGACGCCATTTTTCTCGCCGAATCTTTTTCGGGCGCAAAGCAGACATTTTCGACCGTGATATTTTCTGTATCCTGCACAACAAGAGCAAGAGAATAATTGAAACGTTGTTTTATATTGTCAAGCCTGATATTTTCACTTTTATTGATAAAGATTCCGGCGAACTGGCGGCGGACATCAAAAATGTAAAAGCGGTCACCCGTTTTAAATCGGAAAGTGTTCGGATAACGGACACGGATTTTCCTGTCACCTATATTCTGAATATTCACAGCAGACACCAACGGGTGCTTCACACGTATTATTTTGTTTGGCGTTTTGGTTCTGATTAGACCTATCCAAAATGCGTTCAGCGCCTTTTCGTCTGCGCAGACACGGTAGTCCCTGCCGTAAAAATAAAGCTTGCCTTTATCAAATTCACACAAGCTGTCGCGGTCGATTTCAAAATCGACGCTGAAGGCGCTTTTTCCGACAACTTTCATCTCATGCATATCGGGGTGAGCGTGACGGATTTCGATATTTTTCAGCGTGATGTCTTTACAATTTTCGATAGCAATATTTGTAACCTTGCCGTCAATTATAAAAACTGAATCTTCGCCGTCAAAGGTCAGGTCTTTTATGCCGCCGAAGTAAAACGGCACGGCATTGAGATGCGGCGTTTCACCGGCTTTAAACTCCTTGTCGCCGACGGTGTTTGTAATATACAGCATATGCTTTTCGCACTTTTCACTGTCTATATAATAAATACCCTTTTCAAAAGTTACGGTTTTCTCTCCGTCAATACTCCTGATGTATGACAGCAATTCATCTAACTTTTCGGTTATATCTTCATTTGTGGCTATACCGAATTCCGACGCATGAATAATTTTCATTTTCAATCCTCCAGCATATTTTTTATTTTCTCACACTCCATCAAATCTGAAAAACCGTAAAAACTTTCGGCGTTATTATAAAGAAAGGCCGACTTTTCATCAACCGTCAGTTCGTTTGATTTCAGGATAAAATCGCAGCTCATTTTGTAGGTGATTTCCACCATGGTTCGCGGGTAATCACTGCCCCACATCAGTTTTTCGATTCCACAGATTTCAGCTGCCTCTTTTATTGCTCTGACCGCCGACGGATACGGATAAAACTCGCTGTTGAAAAGCCATGTGATGCCGCCGCTTTCGATGCGTACATTTTTGTTTCTTGCAAGCTTGATCTGCTCTGTCCAGCCATCTCTTGTCACCATGCCGAAATGACCGATTGCAATACGCAAATCGGGATATTGCTTTATCATTTCAAGAAGCGAACCGGTTTGTCTGTCGCCATCGGCAAGGTCGATAGAGATAAACTTTTGCTCTTTATTCGCTTGCTCAAACACTTTATTATGCTTCGTCAGATCCTGTGTGGGCAGTCTTCCGGCACAGATTTTGATTCCGTCAAAGCCGTCAAGGGTAAAAGGCTCGTTTTCCTCATAGAGAGAGCAGATTTTCAGTCTTTTGGAAAATTGTGATTTTGCCGCAAGCAAATATTTGTCCTGATTGCCGTCAATCTCCTCCTGCGTAATTACCGCGCCGCTGACTCCGGCATAGTCCATGTTGGCAATCAACATCTCAACCATGTTTTCGCCGTTCAACATATAGGGAGGCATCATCTGGCGGATTTCTCCGCCGAAATTGCTTTTTCCGTCTTTGAGGGCAAAGACGCTTCTGCCGTCGACTCTACCCCATTGCTTTTTCCATAAATGTGCGTGGCAATCTATCATCATTAGGTTACACCGTCCTTGAAAATTGCAATTTCTCGAAAGTTGTTTTCTTCGTTTTTGGGTTCCTTGCCGTTTTCAATTCCTCTCAGAATCAGATTATACTTTCCGCTTTGCGCGTTTATTTTATCGTTATGCCCCGAAATTTATCAAAAGTTTGGCAAGTGTGCCGTCATTATGAGATAGCGCTTCAAAGGCTTCGCCGGCGTTTTCTTTTTCGTATACTCCGCTGACAATTTTCAGAATGTCAGCCTTGCCGCTTTTCACAAGGTCAATGAGGGTTTCAAAATCCTTGGTAAAGGCGTTGCGGCTTCCGAAAATATTTAACTCTTTTTTGAGAATGACGGAATGAACAAAGGTGGTTTCTCTCTTACCGTTTCCGATTAAAATGACATTTGCGCCATGCGCTGCTTCATCAATACAGGAAAGGAATGTTTCCGGCGCGCCGCAGGCCTCCACGCAGACATCAAAGCCGTTGCCGTCTGTGAAATCCGCGCAGGCTCTGTGCAAATCATTCTCTTTGACATTGACAATGCAATCCGCGCTGAACTCCTTAGCAAGAGTAAGACGGCATTCAAGCATATCGGCCACCAGCACTCTTGCGCCGAGGGCTTTGGCTCTCATCAGCGCAAAAAGACCTATGGGCCCTGCGCCCATAATAAGAAGATTATCCCCTTTTTTCACTTCGGCACGGGAGAGAGCGTGGCAACTGATAGAAAAAGGCTCAATGAGCGCAAGTTCCTTTGCGGAAAGTCCTTTGCCGTCAATGATTCTTTCAACGGGCATCGTGATATATTCCTGAAAACTGCCGTCACGCTGAACGCCCATGGTCTGATTATCGTTACAGGCGTTGACGATTCCACGCTTGCAGGCGTAGCATTCGCCGCAGTTAAAATAAGGGTTGCAGGTGACGATATCGCCCGCTTTCAGTCCACTGCCATTTTCGGGGATCTCAACGATCTGCGCCGAGAACTCATGTCCCGGGATCCTCGGATAAGTGGTAAAGGGCTGATTGCCGGTATAGGACGCAACATCCGCGCCGCAGATTCCGCAGTAAAGCACTTTTAACAGCGCTTCACCGTTTTTCGGCACAGGCATCTCTTTTTCTATAACTTTAATTTCACCGGGTTTGGTTATTTGAACGGCTTTCATTTCTTATGCCTCCGTGTTTATGTAATTTTTGTTCCATATAACCGCCGTTTTCAACGGCGCGCCCTTGGAATAGATTTTGGTTTCATATGAGTCAATCGGGTTTTCGCAGAATTCATCCTTATCAATCAGCTCAACAAGACGGTCAAATTTGCTTTCACAAAGCAGCTCGATTGCCGTTTCCATGTGCTTCTGAGTAAAATTAATAGACGACAAAATCACCTGATTCTTGAACCCGAACGGCATGGTGTCAAAGGTCACTTTCGGGCCTAACGAAAAGCTGTTGTAAATGCCGTTGCATCCGAGAACATTATGCGCAAAAGCAATGCGATGTTCGGTTTCCGTTCCGCTCGTTCCGACGAAAATGCTTGCCGTACCAAGGATTTTTTCCGTTATTGCCTTTGCGGTTTCCCCTTCGTTCATTCCTCCCGAAGAAAGATAATCACAGGCTAGCTCGTTTTTCACAAACAAAGCCTTTTTACTGTTCTCATCGCTTCGGGCTACAAAAAGAATTTTGGCTCTCGGATGATTTCGCCTGATTTGGTCGCCGATGAAAAGTCCGGTTGTACCGAGACCGAAAATCACAACACGCTTGAAAGTGCTTTCAACGGCCTTTTCCCGGGCGGTTGATTCATCACATTTCTGTTTTGCAAGCTCTACCCGGAAATTCTGCGCTTCGCCGATGTCGCACATACGCTCATGCTGAAAAACAGCACAGGCGTAAGGGTCAGAGAACACCAGCTTTTTTGCAAGGGAGAGCGGAAGCTGGGTCAACCCCTCATATTTTTCGGGCAGAGGCAGAAGCATGTCAGGATGAAAATATCCCCTGTCGCAGAAAATGCCGTCGGCACCGTCGCAGCCGTATTCAAAATAGGTCTCGTCCTCTGTGAAACGCGTCGGGTCACAGCTGTCGCCGCCGCGGATCAGAACGATCGCAAAGCGATTTTCCGACGGCACCCAAACCACACCCTCATGACCGTTGATGAGTCTCGTTTCACTCTCGGGGAACTTGGGGCCGAGCAGCCCTTTGCATCCCATGTTCATCAGCTCGTGATCTGTTCCGCAGAAGCCGCAAAAGACCGGAATCGCTTCAACGCCCGTCTTTGTTTCTTCGCCGCGAAGTCTCTGCCGCGGCGGATTAATCAAGTTAATTTCACCGTATTGCAGCGGCGCTTTTTCATCGTTTTGAAAATAGGTTGCGAATGTTTTCAAGTTTTGCCCCTCAATTCTTTAAAATGATTGAATTTCAATGTTTATATTATCGTTTTTGTCAAACGTCAAAACTGTTCCGCCAAGCGTTTTCCCCGAGAAATAGCAGTTATACGAGCTTTTGGTCATATAGCAAAGCTTTACGCCCTCGTAATCGGCGACAAAATTATTGTTGTGGTCGTGACCGGCGAAAACATGAGTTCCACCGTTTTCTTTAAATACCTCAAAGAATCCATCATTATCTCTTGCTGTACAACTGTCTTCCTGACGCAGTCCGGCTTCAAAGTCGGACGTTAGTTCTTTATATTCCGGCACGGGAACATGCATGAACGCAATATTTTGAACTGCTTTTCCGCTTGTTTTCGCAATACCGGTCACTGCCCATTTGTACCATTCAATCTGATTTTGGTTGATGCCACCGTCGCTGATTTCGCCATCGGTAATTCTGTACTGTCCGTCGTCAAACATAAACAAAGAATAAACTGTATCTCCGTTTCGTGTAAGATTGACAATATAGTTGCCCATGCCGTTCATACCCTCGGGGCCACATTGGAAAAGGCAATTTTCGGCACTTTCATATATTTCGCACAGCTTTGATTCATCGGCTCTGCCCTCGTAGTCGTGATTGCCGAAAATCGGTGCCCACGGGATGTCGAACTGCGCCATAAAATCGCAGAATTGCTTCGTGCAGATATCGTTCCACGCTGTCAGCACCGTATCACCGCCGACTACAATCAAGTCAGGGTTGACATTTCTGATAAGCTTTTTCAATTGAATACGGCTCATACCGTCAAGGATAAAATTGATTCCGAGGAATGCCGCAAATGTTCCATGATTTCGTATATGTATATCGGTAAGGCAAAGAATCTTAAAGTCTCCGTCACCCATTTCAAGACTTTCGGCATAATCGGGAGTATATGTATCCGCAATGCTCCACTCATCACACACGGCAACGCCTTTTTGTTCTTTCAAGGCAATCGAGGCGAAATATCCGTTGCATGCTGCGACAATTATCGAAAGAACAAGAAAAATGCTGATGATTATTTTAACGGGTTTCTTGCTCAAAAATGCTTTCATTTCGCTTCCCCCAATGCTTTAAGTTGATAAATAACTGCTGAAAAATCAGTTAAACTATGACCGTTTTTACTTTGCTCGTTTCCCTGATAATTCTGCAAAGGCAACAGTCCGTGTTTCATCAAGACTTCGCCGCCGACCTTTAAGCCTGTTATGTCCACATCATACACAAAATCAGGTGAAAGCCCTAAAAGCTTTAATTTAGGTAGCTGCGAAACAGGAAAAAATAACTTTTGAAAAAGAATAACATACACAGTTTTTTTGTCTGCACTGACAAGTTGCCAAGCGGTAAAGTTATCCTCAAATCCATCAGTCAGCCTGTAAAAGCTGCCGTCTGTAATAAGAGGCCGCATTTGCTTATATTCAGCAATGCAGTTCTTTAAATAAACCAATTCCTCTTTCGGGAGTTTGGTCAGATCATATTGCAAGCCGAGCACACCGAAGGAGGCAATACCGTTTCTTGTTTCCAAAGTGCTTATGCGTTTAGTTTGGTGGTTGGGTACAGCCGAAATATGGTTACACATCACGCTTATCGGATAGCCGTAACTTGTGCCTTCCTGTATTAGCGCACGGGAGAGAACATCGGTATTATCTGACACCCAACCAATCGGCATAAAGCAAAGCATCCCCAAATCAAACCTGGCACCACCGCTGGCGCACAGTTCAAACAGCACATTCGGAAATCGGGCAGTAATTTCAGAAAGAATACGGTAAAGTCCGCAAACATAAGTGTGCTGTACCTCGTAAAGCGGTGTTGCAACAGAAGTAAAATCGGAAAACATTCGGTTAAAATCCCATTTTACATAATCTGCACCGCATATGTTTATCACCGAGCATACTGTTTCAATCAAAAAGTCCTGAACCTCGC
This sequence comes from Acutalibacteraceae bacterium, assembly GCA_051893965.1. Taxonomy (GTDB): domain Bacteria; phylum Bacillota; class Clostridia; order Oscillospirales; family Acutalibacteraceae; genus UBA6857. The sequence continues at coordinate 10,978 of JBJFHW010000116.1, read as the reverse complement.
TTCTTGACAAATCAAGCACATACTGACTGCGGCCCAAAACTCTCCTGCCCTGTTCCAAACCGAGAGCCCAATCAGGGTGTAGCTCAAAAAGCTTACTGTTGCGGCTTATCATTTCGGGTTCCACCCAGATGCCGAGTTTTAACCCCTTTTTGTGCACATAATCCGTCACAGCTCTGACTCCGTTGGGGAATTTGGCTCGATTTTCCTGCCAATCACCCAAAGAAGATGTGTCGTCGTTTCGTTCACCAAACCAACCGTCATCAATCACCAACAGCTCCGCGCCGATTTCGGCGGCACGGTCAGCAAGCGCACATAATTTTTCTTCTGATATATCGAAATACACGCTTTCCCAGCTGTTGAGCAAAACGGGTTTCGGTGCAGATGCCCACGCTTTCGGCAGGATATGATTTTGCACAAACTTGTGCATATTTTCGGATACGCCGTTATAACCTTTTGGGGAATAGGTCAGCACGCTTTCTGGAGTGAAAAACGATTCGCCCTGCTGCAAACTGAACCAAAATCCGGCGGGGGAAATACCGTTTAAAACACGCACGCCGCCATAGGGCGAGACCTCAAACACCTCGCGGTGATTGCCGCTGTATATCAAGTTAAATCCGTAGCTTTCACCTGAAAAATTATCGGCATTTTTCTCCGCCAACATCACAAACGGATTGTGCCATGCGCCGGAAGCTCCGCTTTGGGAATCACAAACAATTTTTCCTGCTGTCAGAGGTTGTTCGTGCTTAAAGCGTTCCCTAGCCCAAGCTCCGTCAAAGGTAATGCATTTATACTTACCCATAGGCAAATCTAACTGCATACTCATTATACTTTCAATGCCAACTGCATTTTTATTTGCTTTGATTTCAACATAACGAGTAATCACATCGAATTTTTCAAACAGTTGATAGTACAAACGCATTTCAGTTTCTGTATGTTCGTCACGCAAAAGGACACATAAACATCCGTCTCCACTATGTGCCTGCGCAAAATTTGGACGCATAGGCGGTTGTGTAAGAATGTTATATCCCGCAAAAGTAAAGCCGCACAGTGTTTCACCGCAGTTAATAACACACGCATTTTCACGACGATCACCTCCGCCGAATACGGAATATTCAAACTGCATTGCATCTATCCCGTAAGTAATATCATTTTCAGGATAAAGTGCAGATACAAGCAGCATAGAGCGCTTTTCAAAAAAGGCGCTGTAATCCATCTGCTCGCTGATTTTATCGCCGTAATATAAGTGCTGCAAATCCCCGTGTTCGGTTACGGCAAATATGTAAGATGTATTCTGCGTGTTCAGATGGAATATGTTATCTTTTATATGAATCATAGTAATTCCTTAATCGAAAATTTGTTTATATAAATGCGCAGCAAAATGAGTATTGTCAAGAGAAAAGATGTCATTGAATTTCTCGTTTGCTTCTGTTTCTTTACCTTTTCCAAGCAATCCCAAAGCTTTCATAAACAGGCAGTGAACACGGTTCTTCTTGTTCAAATCCTCATCGAATACCAAGAAGTCGGGCAATGAAACGGCGAAATAGTCGATTTTCACTTTATCGTTTATGTGTTCGTCCGCATAGGAAATCAGCTTGTCAAAGCGTACATTCGCTTCTGCTTCCTTGCCGAGCTTTAAAAGAGCGAGCCCCTGACAGAAAATCGTTTCAGGCGGCTGATCGTTATAATACATGGCGTTTTGCGGCTCAGACAGTCCCGAAGAGGCTTTTTCAAAATATGCCGATGCTTTTTCGGGATTATTTAATGTTTCATATGCCAGTCCCAGCAAATAGTTTTGCAGATTCTCCTGCGTGCCGTAGAGCTTGCCCTCACCGAGATTATGAGGATACGAGAATGTACGCTCTGACAGCGAGATTGCTTTTTCCGCTTCACCGCTTTCGATTGCCTCTTTTGAGAGCGAGCAGAGTGCGGCAACATACTGCGCCGGCGCTTTTCCCTCGCCGCCTTCCCACGGGTGGAAGGAATGCGTCATCAGGCAATCAAGGGCTTTTTCATGCTGTCCGTTCAGATTGAGAAGCGTCACATATTCCGTATATAAATCGTCACGTGATTCCACAAGGTCAATATACTTTTCTAAAAATGCCAGTCTGTCTTTCGGCGGCATCTGTGTTTTTTTGTAAAGCTGGTCAAGCTCCATGAGCACTCTTGCATCTGTTTCGTCAAGATCAAATGCCGTTTCAAGCTCTTTCAGCGCCGATTTCTCATTGCCCTTTTTGTTGTAATAGGCAAGAGCAAGATTGCGGTGCGCTGTCGGAAATGCGGGCTTTTGCTTTGCCGTTCTCTCCCAACAAGCAATCGCGTCGTTATAGCGCTTTTTATCGTAATACAGGCAGCCGAGATAATAATTCGCCATGGCGTTATTCGTACTGTTTGCAATTGCCTTTACAAGGACAAGCATATCGTCAAGTCTGTGCGGAAAGCAAAGATAGCTATCAGCGTTCTCACCTTTTTCAAGACAATATTTTGTTTTTTCCCGATTGTCGAGAAGTGCATATAAATCCGCAAGATGAAAGTGCACTAACGGATAATCCGATTTCGTTTCAAGCAGTACATCAACTGCGTCACCGTAAAACCCGCCGGCTTTGTATTCGAGAGCAATCTCGATTGCGGTATCGACTCTCATCACGGGCTTTTCGCCCAAAAGCTTACGGCTTATTACATCCATCGGATCAAGTGCCGCTGTTTCTTCTGCAAGGCATACCGCCTCGTCATTTCTGCCGAGTTTACGAAGTATCAGCGACTTGAGATTTCTTGCTTTGTAATTCCGGCTGTTTTTGATGATTGCGTTCTCAACATGGTCAAGTGCAGTTTCATATTCACCTTTTCTCGCCGCAATACAGGCAAGATGATAGAACGCCGCCTCCTGACAGGCATTGCTCCACGCTGATTTATAAAAAGCGTCATAGCTTTCCGAAAGTCTGTTCTGATAAAGCAACGACAAGCCTAAGTTATAATACGGCTCGCTGTCATAAGGGTTCGGATTGGAACGGGTCGCCTTTTCGATTGCTTTTCTGAAATAGGGTTCGCTCTCAGCAAACTGCCCTCTTTTCAGCAAAAGCAAGCCGTAAGCGTTATTGAGCCTGATATCCGTATCATCTCTGCGAAGTCCCTCAAGATAGTAATCTTCGGCAAGATAGGTTGCGTGACGGTACTGCTCGATATGAAGTCCGTATAAATATAAATCTTCTGTTGTCTTGCAGTCCTTCGGCTCGGGCGGACATACCGCAGGGGGCATCGGCTCCTGCTTCTTGCCGTTTATCATGTAGTTCAAGTATAGTCTGCCGTTTTTGACAATGCGGATTTCTTCAACTTTTTCAGCATTGTTGATTGTTATTTCGGCGGTTTCACTCGGAAGTAAAGCAACATTTTCACTTTGACTTGTCACGCCGTTTATTATTGCCCGCACGGTAATTTCGTCGATATTGCCTGAAGCATACAGATGAACGGCACCGTTTTCAAAGTTCATCGCAAGGTCTTGCGTTGCGTTATGCACCGTGCCGATATGCTTGTACGGCATAAAATACTGAGTGAATCGCTTTTCCTCCATGGGTGCAATAAAGGTAAAATCCGGCTGATTATCGGTAAAGCACCCGGTCATCAGTTCAACATAAGGACCGTCAAAGTCTGTCAGATTTCGGTCCCATGCCTTGCCGAAATCGCCGCACCCCCAGGTCCACTGTTTTTTGCCGGGCGCAACATGATGGTCGGCAACATGGAGAATGCCGGCATTCACGCCGTCGTCATAACCGCCGACAAAGTCGTAATCGGACTTTGCCGCCATATACGAGGTGGGAACAGGAAGATTCTTATAGCGGGAAATATCCACGCCCCGGCTGTAATCGACCTTGTAGTAGGTGCCTGTTGCAATCGGGAAAGTCGAGGAAGCACGCTTGCCGTGATCCATCACCGTCGTCACATCGGGCGGAAAGATACTGCGTGTATTGTCGTTAACGGCAACAGCAGGATTCGCCCACCATAAAAAGGTTTGCGGCACATCGGTACGGTTATATAACTGCGCTTTGATCTCGATATAGGTCTTGTCAGGATAAAGCGTAAAGCGTGCCATTCCCTTGGTGCGGAACATATTTTCAATTTCGCTCATGATGACAGTAGCCGAACCGTCTTCATTTTCAAAATAGGTATAATCAACTGCATCAAAGGTGCTCGGTCTGTGATGTTGCGGCCAGTTAAACTCGATTCCACCGGATATCCACGGACCGGCAAGACCTACAAGCGCCGGCTTGATAACACTGTTATAATAAACAAAATCGTAGCCGTTAGTCTTATCGGTCGCACGCTGAATTCTTCCGCCGATTTCGGGCAGAAGCATGACTTTGATAAAATCGTTTTCAAGGAATACTGCCTTGTATTCTTTGTCGGCTTTGGTATCGTAAATCTTATCAATTACGGGATGCGGATAGACCTTGCCCGATGAGCCCTGATACACTCTCTTTTCAAGAAACATCGGATTTTTATCCGGCTTTCCTATGTCGTATGTAGGAATTACCACCCTTTCTTCCCAGACTTTTACTTTTGAAAAATTCTTCATATCTTACCTCAAAATAAAGAAATTGACATTATATCATTTTGATTATATAATAAATCTGCGATAAATAATTGAGAAAATCTGCCCAAATATTTAGAAATCCTACCATAAAGGACGACAGCATTATGAAATCAAGAGAAACAGGTGTTCTGGAAAAATCGGAGGTGTATTTTTCAACGCCGTCTCAGACGGCTAAAAAAATCTATTATTATCCGATCAGCGCCGGGCATTTTTTCTGTGTCAAGGGATATCATCTGATCCGAAAAAACTATGACAGCCTTTTAATCACGCACATTCTCGACGGCACTTTCACCTACATCAAAGACGGAAATCCTGTAACGGCTCGGGCAGGCGATACCGTGATACTCGACTGCTACAAGCCTCACGAGTATTATACCGATAACAGCTTTGAGTCAATATGGGTACATATCAGCGGTGCAAATTCTTTTGAGCTGTTTGAAGAAATTGAAAGAAGCTTCGGAAACACGATAAAATGCAGGGACATACAGCATGTCAGAAAACTGTTGTTCCGCCTGTTTGACTGCATTCGTCAAAGTAAAATCGCAACGGAACTCGGTATGTCGCTGGATATTTACAAGCTCTTTATCGAGCTTTTAAATCCTCAAAGTCCCAAAGCTAAGGGCGAAAGCAGTTATGAAGAAAGCATTCAGGATGTCAAGAAATATATTTCGGAGAATCTGAATGAAAATCTAACAGTATCCAAACTTGCAGAAAAAGTCAATATGAGTTTGTCTCATTTTTCCAGAGTGTTCAAACAACAAACCGGCTTTTCTCCTTACGACTATGTTTTGCTTTCACGGTTGAACAGAGCAAAATATCTGCTTCAAGAAACCGATATGACAATTGCTTCCATCGCCTACGATATCGGCTTTAACAGCGAATCGAATTTTATTTATTTTTTCTCGGAGAACGAGGGCATTTCGCCCGGAAAATTTCGGAAGCTTAAATTTTAAGCAAAATAAAACGGAACGACAAAACCATCTGCCGTTCCGTTCTTTGTTGATGTAGAAAAAAGATCCACAACCAAACCTTTTCAATCAGGGTGCCAAGACTTATTTATCATCATTTAAATTCAACCAAACCAAACAAGCAGAATATCGAAATCATTTGATTTATTTTCTAAAGAATACTGCTTTTTATATATAAAATAGCAGAATGATATGAGGAGAATTTCTATGCATACAAAATCGCTTCATTTCGATGAAACCATCCGTAATTGGGACGAAGCTCTCCCGCTCGGTAACGGCGACATCGGCTGTCTTATCTGGAACAGCTCGGACTGTCTGCGTTTCAGCTTGGACAAGGGAGGAATCTGGGACTGTTCTGAGTCCCCCGAAAGCCAAAAAAATTTTACATACGCCGATATATTGGATTGTGTAAGACGAGGAAAGCAAAACAAGCTTTATAAAAAATATGACGCCTGTTATCACAAGCCTACACCGACAAAGCTTCCCGCAGGCAAGCTGATTTTGGATTTGGGCGTCCGTGAAAACATTGTTTCCGAATTGGATTTTATGACGGCGCAGGCTGATTTGAAGGCAGGTACGGTTCATATTAAAACCTTTGTGCACGCCTGTGAAAATTACGGACTGATTGAAATCAACAAAACCGGTGTAACGCTGACTATTGACAATCCGAAATACGGGAAGAAACGCAAGCCCTTGTTTAAGCGCATTGCAAGCGGCACCGTGCAGTCTTTGAAAAATCTCCATTATCCGAAGGCTGATTTTTTCAAAGAACAGGAAAGCGGTATACAGTACCAATATTTTATACAGCCGACGAATGACCGCTTTTACGGTATTGTAACGGCGAAGTGCGAGCAAAACGGCAAAACGCTGATTGCCTATACCGTCGGCGTAGGGAAAAGCCGTGATTTTGCCGCTCGCTGTAAAAAAGCCGTACGTTGCGCACTTGAAACAGGCTATGACAAAGCTTTGCTTTCACATAAAGCGTGGTGGATGCAGTATTGGGAAAAAAGTCAAATAACCCTGCCGGACAAGCTGCTTGAAAAGCAATGGTACTTAAACAATTATCTTTTGGGCTCTTGCAGCCGCAAGGGATTTTTTCCGATGCCACTTCAGGGAGTCTGGACTGCCGATAACGGTTCTTTGCCGCCGTGGAAGGGCGACTATCATCATGATTTGAACACACAGATGTCCTATACAAGTTATTTAAAAGCCAATCGTCTGGAGCAAGGCGAATGTTTCATTGATTACATATTAGATATGGCCGATACCGGCAGACGATTTGCTGAAAACTTCTATCAGGCTGACGGGATTTGTCTGCCCTCCGTTATGGATATTGAGGGGCACGCCTTAGGCGGCTGGTGTCAGTATTCGCTGTCACCGACGAATCAGCTCTGGATTTGTCAGATTATGGCAAGGTATTGCTTTTTCAAAAATGACGAAGCCTATCTGTCCCGTGTTCACAGATATATGAAAGAAGTCGGACGCTTCCTGACAAGCATTCTGGAAGAAAAGAACGGCGTATATAAGCTGCCGCTCTCTACCTCTCCCGAGATACATGACAATACAGAAAAGGCATGGCTCACACCGAACTCAAACTACGATTTAGCTCTGATGCGCAATTTTGCAGAAGATATGATACGCATCAGCCGTATGCAGGGTGATACCGGAACCGCTGAAGAATGGGAAAAGCATCTTCAAAAATTCGAGCCGCTTGCAGTAAACGAAAACGGAGTGTTGATGCTAAGCCCCGATGAAAGTCCTTATTGCTCTCACAGGCATCATTCACACTGCATGGCAATTTATCCGCTGAAAACACTTGAATACACGGACGAACAAAGCCGCAGAATCATTGACAGCACAATAGCTGACCTGGAGCGTCACGGTATCGGTGAATGGGTCGGATATTCCGTCGGCTGGATGGCACAGCTTTATATTGCAAAAGGCGACGGAGAAAAGGCCTGTCAAATGCTGCATGACTTTTTTGACTATAACTGCACGGCAAACGGATTTCATGTCAACGGCGATTTCAAGAAGCAAACCGATTTTAACATGAAATACAGATTATTCACTCTTGAAGGAAATTTCATTGCAGCCGATGCAATTCAGAATATGTTGTTATACAGTGAATGGGGAAAAATCAAAGCTTTTCCCGCAGTACCGAAAGATTGGAACAATATTGAATTTGCGGGTTTCCGTGCTTTTGGCGGAGTACTTGTCAGCGGCAAATCGGAAAACGGTATCATTACTTATCTGAAGTTTGAGGCAACCGCCGATTGCACATTAATAATTGAAAATGATTTGTCTCATCTGACGCCTCAAACGACACTTGAAAGCACAAAGAAAATCACACTGAAAAAAGGCGAAACACTGATTTTTGAATAGCTGTGCAAAAACTGTCGTATGTTTTTCGGGTTTTCTTAATATATATTTCAGAAGCCACTGCATACAATTCCGCAGTGGCTTTTACTTATACTCTTTTATAAGTTCGTTAAAAAAAGAACAAATGACACAAATACAGCAATAAATACAGAAAGTTCAATAATCAATAATATAGTTTTTTCATCACAAACTTCTTTTAATTTGAAGCCTTTCGGCAACAAGCATCAGATTATCAACATCACCTTGAACAAGCTTGCCGTTTTTGTCGGGCGGCAGATTGATAACCATTACATTATCCGTTTTTTCAAGAATGCGATAATTTTTGATGATTTCATCTGCATCCATCAACGGCTTGCTTTCATATGTATCGGAATAAAACCAACTGAATTCCTTGCGTGAGCATATTGTCTGTTCAAAGGGAAGATAATATTCTTTTCCGCCGAAGGTATAAATTTTCGGGTCGTCCTCACGGCACATATTCGGATCCCACAGCCGGAAATCCGAGGGAAACATACGCAGGGGGTCACGGTCACGGTAGTTTTTCGGCTCATAGCGTTTAGGAGGGAATCCCTTTTTCTCACTGTATTTTCCGACCGTGTGATTAACACCGATCTGACAATTCGGCTGTAAAGTTTTCACAAGGCTGTAAAGCCTGTCTAACTGCCACGCACGGCAGGGCTTATCCCATGCGCCGTCAAACCAAAGCTCAACGACCTCGCCGTATCTGCCATCCGTAAGCTCGGTCAGATGCTTCTCCATATACTGCACATAGGCTTCGTCATCGTTATAACATTTTTCGTGTCTGTCCCAAAGGGAATAGTAAAGCCCCAATTTAACGCCGTATTTTTTACAGGCTTCGGAAACCTCTTTAACAACATCGGTTTTATTTGGTGAATAGTTTACGGAGTACTCCGTTGTGTCTGTATTCCAAAGGCAGAAACCGTCATGGTGCTTGGTAATTATAATTACATAGTTCATTCCGGCTTCATAAGCGGTTTTTACCCAACTGTCGGCATCTATCGCAGTCGGCTGATAGCTTTCAATCGGCAAAGTGCCATCCGACCATTCGGTGTTGTTAAAGGTGTTGATGCCGAAGTGAAGGAACATACCGAATTTGCGTTCAATCTGTGCCTTTTGCCCTGCGGTAGGCGTTAAAGACGGCTGTTGCATAATTGGGTATTCTTTGAAAGAATAAGGTGGCGTTTTCTTTTTTAAAAACATAACTATTTCTCCTTGCTGTTGATTTTAAAAACATAACATTGACTTTTTCCGCTGCCGAGAACATCGGCTCTTGTGCAACCGTAAAGGTATTCGGGCTTACCGTTTTTCATCAGTATTCCGGGGCGTTCTAATTTTGTTGAACGCTCATTGTCATAATAGGTTGTGTTTTTCGGCAAATCGGTATAATCCGAAAGAACACCGAAACCGATTTTTGCGTTTTTTCTTTTAAAATAACCGTCCTTCATTTCCCATAGAATACCTGCACCGAATATTCCTGTGTTTTTGCCGAAATTATCGGTTGTAAGAAGATAGGCTTTTCCGTTTTTCTGAAAAGCAGTTGCATCCTCAATGTAATGAATATTATCCATTTTAGGCGCATTGCACATTGAATAAGGTCCCTCAATGTTTTTTGAAGTTGCATAGCCGTAGTGCATTTTTTTGTTCTGTGCCTTTCCTGCTTTAAAGAAAATATAGTATGTATCATCTATCTTTGCCATGGCAGGGTTTTCCGTCCCGGTTTTGCTGTGATAAGTCCAATGCGTTTTGTCTGTTGATTCCTTTACAACGATACCGTCATTCCCTGCAAAATGCCACGGACCGTTCAAAGAATCCGACAGCATGAGACCTATTTTCATACCGCCGCTTTTTACACGCTTATCCTGAACAATGAAGATAAGCGCATAGGTATCGCCGAATTTGTATATCTGCGGGTTATGGGGTGATGCCTGCCATTCTGGGCAAGGAAGATTATCATTTGAAAGCACGGTTTCAATATAAGTGAACGGACCCTCGGGAGAATCGCCGATGAAATGCACTATCTCACTTTCGGTGAACCACAGAGCCATACCTTTATCCGTTTTCGGCCATCTGGAGCAAAAAAGATGAACTCGATTTTGTTCATCATATATCGGCGATACACACCAATACCAATGGTCATTATCTGTTACTGAAATGCCCTTATATTCCAAATTCAACGCCATATCGGAAAACGGCATTTTAATATTTTTGCCGACAGCAGATTTCAAAGGCACCGGTTTATTTCTTCCAATAAATTTAAACATATCAATACTCCATAACTGGCTTATCAACGAGCTTGATTTTCAGAATCGTATCGGGTGCACTCGACTTCCTGCCGATTACGGTAATATGTAATTTTCCGTCTTTGGCTTTCACCTTGCCTTTTTCCCCTGTTAAGCAGGTGCAGAATTTCAAGGTGTTATTTTTGAACGGTAAAGAAAAATGTGTTACGGGCGAACCGTTCAGTATGTGCAGATACACCGTGTTACCCTTGAAGCAGGCGGCGTATTTTTGGGTCGGTTTCCAGATGCCGCCGTTTGTTTTGTAAACGCTTTCACCGTATTTTTGAAGCCACGCACCCACCTCTTTCATTCTCTGTGCCTCATTTTCGGCAATACTGCCGTCTGGCTTACAGCCAATGCTCAAAAGATAGTTTCCGTCGCCACCCGTGCAATTAATCAGCTGAGAAATGATTTGTTTTACGCTCTTTATTTCACTTTGAGAATACGCCCAGTCCTTGCCGAGAGGCATACATGTTTCCCACATACGGGTGTTCTGAAAAAAGCCCGTGTGTCCCTCCGGCGTGTCATAATCCCCGGGCAGACCCGCACGGTTGTTTATGATGATATGCGGCTGAAGCTCTCTTACCATTTTTTCAAGCTCCTCGGAATTCCACATTTCCTTTGTGAACATACCGCCGTTGTATTCGGCGTCCCACCAAAGCAAATCAATTCTGCCGTAATTCGTCATCAGTTCACGGACGGTATTGAACATATACTCCTGATAACGCTTATGCTTTTCGGTCAGA
>JBJFHW010000115.1:0-18256 GCA_051893965.1 Acutalibacteraceae bacterium | reverse complement strand
CGTCTTCTCCCTTGAGCGCTTTTTCAAATTCGTCTTCTTCCTTTTTGCCGATGTTATAAATGAATTTCATGGAAAGAAGCGTCACAAGCGTTCCGATTAAAAGAAAAACGATATAAAGCGTTTTTACTCTGCTTCCGAAACCGTCCGGCTGAATGGCGCCCTCGCCCTCAACAAAACCGATGATTCCGAGACCGAGCGAAACAATCGCCTGACCGATACCCTGAGAAAGCTTTCTGAAGAACGAATAAATCGCATAAAGTGAACCTTCATCGCTTTTGCCGGTTTTTCTGTAGCTCATTTCAATGCAGTCGGCAATAATTGCCCAGACTGTAATCTGGAAAGCACAGTTGCCGAGGTTGACAAACATCAGCCCGCAAACATAAATGATAATTCCTTTTCCGGTCGGCTGAATGGGCATGAGCATCAGAAATACACTTGCAATTACACTGACAAGGCTTCCGATTGTAATGAGCTTTTTCTTGCCGATTTTGGAAGTGATTTTTCCGATAAACGGCATGAGCGCAACCAGTGGGATATAGCCTGCAATCGAAGCAATGGAAGCTTTTCCCGCGTCATTGAAGAAATACTGGAAAACAAGGTTGTTGACCGACAGCGTGGAATTATAAAATGCAACAGAAGCAATCGTTGCAATGGTTGCACCGACCATCGGGCGGTTTGTGAAGAAGGCTTTGAGCGAATAAGCAAAAACCGAAAAGCCTTTTTTGCTTTCCTCCGGTTCCTTTTCTTCACGCACAACTCTTTCCGTAACAAGCCTTGTTGTTCCGAAAAGGCAGGCAAGCGCAAAGACCGAAAAGATGACCGAAACAATCAGAAGCGAATTTGCACTCAGAACATCTGTTCCGCTTTCGTTCTTTTTATAAACGACTTTCGGAAGAATCATAACTGCCATTGCGGCAACACCGGCACCGATGGAACGGAAAGTGGAAAGAGAAGTTCTTTCTCTTGCGTTGTCCGTTATCACGCTGTGAAGCGATCCGTAAGGAACATTAACCATTGTGTAGGCAACAGACCAGATGCAATAGCCAAGAAGGCACCAGATAACCTTGCCTGCATACGGCAAAGACATTACGGGAACAAAAATCAGAATTGTGCACGCAACAAGAGCAACTGCGCCGATCATGATCCACGGCATATATTTGCTCTTTTTGCTGATTCGTTTTGTGTCAACCAGATTTCCGATTAAAATGTCATTAATCGCGTCCCAGACTTTTGAAATAATAATGATGATTGCATAATGTTCAAGTTTTATGCCGATACACTGACAATAAAACAGCTGCATATAGGTGCTTACAAGCTGAAAAGAAAAGCCGCAGCCCATGTCACCCATTGCGTAGCCTAAGCGGTCGCGCATACCGAAAGGTCTGATTTTTTTCTCCATATTAAATTCTCCTCTTTATTCATACCTTGCGGGCGAACGTATTTTTCATGCGCCGCCCGCATATTTTTCATTATTTCTTTTTAACGGTTTGCAGATACTGCAAAACCATGTCTTTCATTCCCTGGTCAATGCCAAGATTCATATTCAGCAGTGTTCCGAGTTTGATTCTTTTTGTAATCAGCTTAACAAGAGGGTTGGAAATAATATTTCCCAAAAAGCCGCTCGCCATTGCCTTGATTTCTTCATCTGCAAGAATATCGCCGATATAATCGTCCGGTCCGTAGCAATCCGGGTCAATTTCATCGCTCTTGGCAACAAACCAGTTGCGAACCATTGATGAACAGCCGTCGGGAAGCGAATATTCTCTCGGATATTCCTTGACACCCTCAAAAACAGCAGTTTCGCTGACATTGCCGCTTGAAACCTTAACAACATTTTCGCCCTCTTTGAACGGTACATTTTCAAATGTGAAAACATGCTCGCCGCGAAGCGTTTTTTTGTAATCGCCGCAGGTCAGCGTTACGCTCTTGCAGCTTGATTCAACACGGACATCATGTTCGCCGATGGTTCTGTATTGATAGCGTGCGCCCTCAATGTGAACAAAGCGTTCATCTGACCAGAATGCTTTATAAACATAGAAGGAATCTTTTCTTGTTTTTCTGTCGAAGCTGACAAGACCTTTGTTGTTTCTGCCCTTTACGCCGCCCTCGTTGCGGATTGCAGAGCCGAAATCAAACATATTCCACACATAGGAGCCCCAAAGCCACTGTGTATTGCAGATTGTGTTCAGATAATGCTCATGGAAGCGAGCCTGATAGCCCTCGCTGTAATCACCCTGAACGGGATTGTCGCTGTAATAGCCGAGAACCGCTTCCGCGCCGTATTCGGAAAGGCAAAGCGGCTGATTCGGGTTGGCTTCTTTATATTTCGGAAGCCATTCGTCAATTCCGTCGCAGGTTTTCATGTACCAGCCGTAATAATGGTTATAGCCCATAATATCGGTTACCTGATTGAGCTTTGCGTCAACCGGGCACATTGTAAGCTGTGCGCAGGTTGTCGGTCTTGACGGATCAAGGAAGTGTGCATAATCGTTGAGCTGTTTGATGCTGTCAAGAAGCTTCGGATTTTCTCCCTGAATGGTAATTTCGTTTTCGATGCCCCAGCAGAAAATGGAAGCGTGGTGCATATTCTGCTTAATCAGCTCTTCAAGCTGAGACAAAGCGTTTTCCTGCTTTTGGGCAGAGAATTTTGAAATGACGGGAACCTCAGCCCAGACAAGAAAGCCCATTTCATCGCAAAGCGAATAAAACTCTTCCGCCTGCTGATAGTGAGCAAGTCTGAGCGAATTTGCGCCGACTTCCTTGATGATTTCAAGGTCTTCCTGATGCTCTTTGATTGTCAGCGCATTACCGAGACCCTCTCTGTCCTGATGGCGGGAAACACCCTTGAGCTTGATATATTTACCGTTGAGGAAGCAGCCCTTATCGGCATCAAACTTAATTTCACGGAAACCGAAGCGAAGTTCAACAGTGTCCACGGTTTCGCCGTCTTTTGTGAGTGTTGCTCTGAGTGTATAAAGATACGGATTTTCAAAACCGTTCCAGAGAATCGGATCGTTGACATGAAGCTTTGCTCTGTCGCCTGCCTTGGCAACAACTTTTCCGTCTTTGTCAAGCACCTCATAAAGCACGCTGACTCCGGTTTTATAGCCGGAAATCAAAGCCTTGACATAAACATCACCGTTGATTTTCGGCGTGATATAAACGCCCTTGCTTCCTGCGTCCGTGAGTGAAAAATGCTCTTCGGGAACATCATAGATGATTTTTACATATCTGTAAATTCCGCCGTAAAAAGTGAAATCGGCGTTGTCGGGATAAACGGTTTTATCGTTGCTGTTGTCAACCGCAACTTCAATAAAGTTCTTCGGCGAAGTCAGAAAATCCGTCAGCTCAAAGCGGAAAGTTGAATAGCCGCCCTTGTGCGAGCCGACTGTGCGTCCGTTAACCGTGACGGTGCAGCGGTTGTTTACGCCTGCCAATTCAATGAATACCTTGCCGGGATATTTACCGATTATTTTTGTATATGTGCATTTGCCCTTGTAATAGGTAATGTCTCCGCCCTGACCGTCAATCGCATTCCATGTGTGCGGCAGGTTTACGGTTTCTTTTTGGCCTTGTTTTTCAAAGGTCCAGCCTTCGTTGAACAGTTCAATTTTTTTCATCAGAACACCATCCTTGTTTGTTTTAATGTGAGAGTCGGTTTTGATTCGATTCCCGTTTTTTATGAAATATATGCATCTACGCAAATTCCGTAATGGTCTGAAAGATACATATTGTTTACCATGTTGTCGATGATTTTATATCTTGCCACTTCGGTTCCCTTGGGAACAAAAATGAAGTCGATTGCCGTTGTGTGAAGAAGATCTCCTCTGCCGTAGTTATGGAAAGTTTTGCCTTTTTCGGTTTCTTTTGCAACCAGTCTTGCATCGTCCATAAAGCCGGTCATAAGCTTATAGCTGTCAGCGTGTTCGCTTGCGTTGAAATCGCCCGTGCAAACAACTGGTGCGGTTTCTGAAAGGTCCTGAATAATACTTTTGAGCACCTTTGCCTGATTTTTTCTTGTGTATTCAAGAATATGGTCAAGGTGGGTGTTGATATGGGTATAGGTTTCGCCGGTTTCTTTGTTTTCAAGCGTTGCCCATGTGCAGATTCTCGGATAGGTCGTCAGATAATCTTTTGAGCCTGCCTCATCGGGCGTTTCGGAAAGCCAGAGTGTGCCGCTGTCGATCAGGTTATATTTGTCTTTTAAATAATACACACAGCAGTATTCCGTGTTCTTATCAAGATTTCTGCCCTCGCCGACGCGGGCATATTGGTCGCCGAGCTTGTTTTCAAGCTGTTCGAGCCATTCGGGATTTGCCTCCTGAACGCCGAAAGAATCGGGTGCATAGGCGCGAAGCGTCTCGGAAATAAAGGTTGATCTGTTTTCAACTGTGCCGTAAATGTCGTTTGCCGTACGTACATTGAACGATATGACGCGAACCGTTCCCGCCTGCTGTTCGGGAACATCGGTAATTTCAACCGGCCCGGTACTTATCAGCCCGAGACTGAGCAAAATTGCCGTGATAAGCGCAATCATACTTTTGCAGATATTCATAAATTGCCCTCTCCTTTTGACTGTGCGAAAAAGAACGGATCGCACCAAGTGAGTTTTCGTATTCTTAAACAACACGATTAACTAAATTTTACTATTTTTTAGTGAATCTGTCAATATTTTTAAATATTAATAATCATTAGTTCTGCTTGGTTCCTTTCAAGCGATATGTATAAAATATCCATTGCCGACACCGCTGATGTTGACATTAGCGACATCTGATGATATAATATTAGCAAAAAGAAACAAGCAAATTTCTTTTTGGTTTGTTTCTTAACTATATTCCAATAAACCCGGGAGGAGCAATCAATGAAATATCTTTTTCTTGCCTTGTTTGCGCTTTGCAGTGCGGTACACCTTTATTTCAGCTGGAAAGACGAAAAAAAGGGCCGCGCCATTACGAAGCCGCTGTTACTGCTGCTTTTAATGCTTTATTATGTTTTTTCCTGCAGCAAAAGCACAATTTCAACCATACTTCTTGCCGCCTTGTTCACAAGCTGGCTCGGTGATGTGCTTCTGATTCCGTCGGGAACGATGTGGTTTGTTGCCGGCGGCATCAGCTTTATGATCAGCCATTTTCTGTTTATTGCAACCTATTTCGGACAGATTTCTTTTTCCGATGTTCCTTGGGTGCCTGTCATTTTGTTAGCGGTTATCTATTGTGCCGTGGCTGCAAAGGTTATCTCCATGTGCTGGAAAAACGCGCCGAAAAATATGCGCGCTGCCTTGTATGTATATCTTCTTGCCAACAGTGCCATGAATGTGTTCGCCTTTATGCAGATGATAACCCTGCGCAGCCCCGGTGCCATTATCGCTTATATCGGCGCACTGCTGTTTTTCATTTCGGACTGCAGCTTGTTCCTGCTTCGATATTACAAAGAAAAGAAGATTGTTTTCAAGGATCATTTTACGGTCATGCTGACCTATCTTGCCGGCGAATTTTTGATAACACAGGGAATCCTTATGCTGACTGTTTAACAAAAGCATAATGAAATAGAGAAAATACGAAAGGAGATTATGCAGTCATGAAATATGTATTTATCGTCAATCCGCACGCGGGAGCAAATGATAATGTTCAAAAGCTTCGTCAGGAGATTTCCGCATTAAAAGAAAGCGAAAACTGCGAAATTTATATAACAAAGGCTCCCGGTGACGCAACCGAATATGTGCGCAGTCGCTGCAGCGCCAATGCGCAGGAGGAATTGCGGTTCATTGCCTGCGGCGGTGACGGAACAATCAACGAAGTTTTCAACGGCGCTGTCGGCTTTGAAAATGCAAGCGTCAGCTGCTATCCCTGCGGAAGCGGCAACGATTTTGTGAAAGCCTTCGGCGGTGCAGAGCGTTTTTTGAATTTGGAAAAGCTGATTTGTGCTCCGGTTCGCAAGATTGATCTGCTCAAAGTCGGGGAGCGTTACAGCAACAATGTTGTCAATTTCGGCTTTGACACAACGGTTGCCATAACCATCAACAAGGAACGCGAAAAAACGGGACACGGCAACAAAAACGCCTATACCAAGGGCGTTATCACTGCCCTTCTTAAAAGCATGAACAACCAATGCAAGGTCATTGCCGACGGCGAATTGCTCAATCCCGACGGTCGTCTGCTTCTTTGCACGCTTGCCAACGGTCAGTATGTGGGCGGTTCTTTCCACTGTTCACCCCGGTCCAAGGCCGATGACGGACTGATTGATGTCTGCCTGATTAAGCCGATTTCCCGCCTGCGCTTTGTGAAAATCCTGACGCCCTATACCAACGGCGAGCATCTTGACAGAGAGGATATGCGTGACATCGTGATTTACCGTCAGGTAAAAAAAGTTGAGGTAATTGCACCTGCCGGTTTTGCTTTTTCTCTTGACGGAGAAATTATTTATTCCGAGCACTTCACGGTTGAAATCAAGGAAAAAGCAATCAATTTTGCCTTGCCGGAAAGCGAATCTGAACATAGCTTGCAATCGGATAAGCAAGTACAGCATACATAACACAAATGGCGGCAGAAGTTTTCTGACAAAAACAGTCAGAATCGTTCGTCAGCTTTTGCCGTTTACACACGAATCAATTTGGCCGGAGAGCTTTCATGTTAAACTCTCCGGTTCATTTATCTCAATTTTACAGCTTCTGGCAATATTCTTTTCATAAACCGCAAAAGTTCTCCCGGATTGTTGAAAGTTGTTATTGACAAGTGAAATATATTTATATAAAATTATAACAGCATGTATTAATTTATTGGGAGGCCACTTTATGAAGCCGTTTATGGATCATGATTTTCTTTTAAAAAGCGAAACACAAAAAGAACTTTTTCATTCTTTTTCCGAAAACAAGCCGATATTCGACTGGCACTGCCATCTGAGCGCAAAAGAAATTTATGAAAACCAAGCCCCCGAAAATCTTTATGATTTGTGGCTGACGGGCGACCACTATAAATGGCGCGCCATGAGAAGCGCGGGAGTAAACGAAAAATACATAACCGGAAACGGCGAACCTTTTGAAAAATTTTCCGCCTTTGCCGACACCTTGACTTATGCAATCGGCAATCCGCTTTTTCATTGGAGCCATCTTGAGCTTCAGCGTTATTTCGGAATAAACAAAGTGCTTTCAAAAGAAACCGCAAAAGAAATCTGGGACGAAGCAAAAGAAAAAATTGCTTCGGGAGATTTCAGACCCAGAACACTGATTGAAAAATCAAACGTGTTCGCTCTTTGCACAACGGACGATCCCTGCGACAGCCTTGTTTATCACCAAAAGCTCAGGGAAGACGGCTTTTGTGTTAAGGTTCTTCCGGCTTTTCGCCCGGACAAAGCCATCAACATTGAAACGGGAGATTTCTCCTCCTGGCTTGACGCGCTTTCGGCTTCTTCGGGCATGAATGTCAGCACGTATGACGATATGTGCAAGGCGCTTGTGGGCAGAATGGACTTTTTCAAGCAGATGGGCTGCTGTGCAAGCGACCAATCGGTCAGCGCAGTGGTTTACGCTCCCGCCTCAAAAGAAAAGCTTGAAGAAATTTTCAAAAAAGCCAAAAACGGCGATTTACTTTCAAAAAGTGAACTGGATCAATACAAATTTGAAACGCTTGTCTTTCTCGGAAAAGAATATGCCAAACACGGCTTTGCCATGGAACTGCATCTCGGCGCAATGAGGAACAACAACAGCCGCATGTTTGCAACAATCGGTGCAGATTCCGGCTTTGATTCCATTGACGACCCACAGGTTGCTTTCGGTCTTTCAAGGCTTCTTGATACACTTGACAAAGACGAACTGCTTCCGAGAACGATTCTTTTCAACCTCAACCCGAAAGATAATTATGTTCTCGGCACGATGCTCGGCAACTTCCAGTCGGACGAAGCCAGAAGCAAAATTCAGTTCGGCTCCGCCTGGTGGTTCAACGACAACATTGACGGCATGACCGCTCAGCTGAAAACACTTGCAAATCTCGGCGTACTCGGCGGCTTTGTCGGCATGGTCACGGATTCGCGTTCGTTTTTATCCTATCCGAGGCACGAATATTTCAGAAGAATTCTTTGCAGCTTAATCGGCTCTTGGGTTGACGACGGTCTTTATCCTTATGACAAAAAAGCGCTTGAAAAAATCATCGGCGGAATATCTTTTGATAATGCGGTCAACTATTTTCTTGAAACGGAGAAATAAAGTTTGAATAAATTCAAACTTGAAGGAAGAAGTAAGAGTGAAAAGTGAAAAAGTGCGGTGATTTTGCCTGCGGCAAAATTGATTATAATTTGTTTTACTTCACTTTTGTACCTTGTAGCGCAGCGGAAAGGAATGGTCATAAAAATGAATAATAAAGACATCTACGCGGTTGAAAAAATTGCCGAGGATACCTATAAAATTGATGAATGCGGACGCGACATCTGCTATCTGCTTCTCGGAACCGAAAAAGCGCTTCTGATTGACTGCTCAATCGGAACCGGCGACATCAAAGGCCTTGTCAAAGAATTGACCGATCTGCCGGTTACCGTTGCGGCAACGCATGCTCACGGCGATCACACGGGTGCCGGCTATCAGTTCGGCGAAATCTGGGTACACAAAAGCGAGTGTATTCTGATGTTCCGTCTTTCAAACAGCCAATATATGAGAAAAAAGCTGATCTCAAACCATATGAAAAAAATCGGTATCACCGAAAAGGATATAAAGGGCAGAATCTGGAACTGCAAGTGGCTGCCTTTTGAAGACGGCAAAACCTTTGAGCTCGGCGGCCGAACCGTAACAGCTCACCACACACCCGGTCACTCTGTGGGAAGCGTTGTCTATACAGATGACAAGCATAAGCTTATGTTCACAGGCGACAACACCTGCCCGTTTTTGTTGATGAAGCTGCCGTATGCGGTAAGTCTTGAAAAATGGCTCAAAGGTGCAGAAGAAACACTTGAACTTTCAAAAACTTATACCCCTTGGTGCGCTCACGCAGACGGAAAGCAGTCATCGCAGCAGATTGAAAAAACAATTTCTCTTGTCCGTGAAATCATTGAAAAATATCCGGATAATGCTTCCTCCGGTGAAAAGGTCAAATATCCGGAAAAGCCGCAGGACTGCTGTGTTGTTTTCGACAGTGCAAAAATACATGAAAAACATGACTGAGATTCGGAAACATATAATCTGAACTTCCATGCCGCCGTTTCGGCGGCTGTTTATACAAAAAAACAAAGAAAGGGAAAACGCAAAATTTTTCAACCGTTTGCGCGTATGTAAGTTATACCATGAAAAAAACAAAACTCAGTTTTCTTTTTGCCGCTTTGTCGGTAATGCTTCTTTTCAGCCTTTCGCTTTCGGCTTTTGCGGTCAGCAACCCGCCCGTGCCGGAAAAGCCGGAAATAACCCGCGAAGCGACCGAATTGACCTTTCGCTGGAAAAGCATAAAAGGTTTTACCGGTTATCAGATTTTTTCCGTTTCACAAGACGGAAAGAAAACCTATTTAAAAAGCACAAGGAAGCTTGAATGTACCGTAACCGATTTAAAGCCGAACACAAAATACAGCTTCGTTTTCCGATCTTATTTCAAAAGTGAGGACGGAAAAGCCATTCAATACAGTGACTTCACCGCAACTGTGAACACGAAAACAAGGCCAACACCTGTTTCCGGTCTGAAATTTGTGAAAGCAACAAGCACCTCTGTTACCGTCAGCTGGAAAGCCGTGAAAGGCGCAACTTCCTACAGAGTTGTTTATTACACAGGAAAAGACACGCAGTGCAAAGAAGCCGGTATAACAAAAAATACGCAGTTTACAATCAAAAATCTGAGCGGTAAAAATTATTACCGCATAAAGGTCGGTGCGCGAATTGAAACCAACAATTCACGCTACACGCCGTCTTTGAAGCTTTATACCGTTCCGGCTGCGCCGTCCAAGCCGGTTATTTC
This sequence comes from Acutalibacteraceae bacterium, assembly GCA_051893965.1. GTDB lineage: Bacteria > Bacillota > Clostridia > Oscillospirales > Acutalibacteraceae > UBA6857. Next base: position 8,333 of record JBJFHW010000115.1, on the reverse strand, counting down.
AAAAACCGACAGCACAAAAATCGTTCTCAGCTGGACAAAAAATCCTTTGGCAACCAAATATAAGGTTTATGCTGCTTCTTCGGCAGACGGAAAATATAAGCTTCTGACATCGACTTCCAAAACCACTTACACATATAAAGTCAATAAACCGCTGACAACTTATTATTTTAAAATCCGTGTTTGCATTGAAACGGCAAACCAGAAGCTCAACAGTCCCTTGTCTGCCGCCGCAAAGGGCAAAACGGCAAACATCACCGCAACGGTTTCAACAACATCGCCGTATAAAGGCGAATATATCAAGCTGAGCGTTCCGGGCTATTCCAATGCCAAATGGACCTCCTCTAACTCTAAGATTCTGTCTGTAACGGGGAAAAGAGCCTTTGCCGCCGAAAAAGGCACGGCAACGCTTACTGCAACCTACGGTTCGGCAAAAGCAAGTGTCAAAGTGACCGTCGGAAACACGCTTGTTTCTTATAAATCCTGCGTTTATGATGTTACAAACGGCTGCTGGCTATATCGCAACGCGGCAAACCAGAAATGCTATCCCGGAAGCATCACCAAGCTTGTCACTGCGCTTGTTTCTTCCAAATATATTTCTCCCGACAAGGTTCTGACCGTCGGAAGCGAGCTGAATCTTCTTGAGGGCGCCGCAAGCCGCAGCGGTATTTATCAGGGCGAAAAGTTCACCTACAAAGACCTGCTTTATGCCATGCTTCTGCCCTCCGGGTGTGACGCGGCATACACCATTGCGGTCAACTGCGCAAGAATCGCTTCGGGCAATCCGAACATGAGCGTCTATAACGCAAAAACATATTTTGTTTCGATGATGAATGACTATATGAAATCTATCGGCGCAACCGCCTCTCATTTTGTCAATCCCCACGGCTATCCTTACAGCAATCATTACACAACGGCAAACGATCTTTGCCTTGTGGGCAGACAGGTTCTAAAAAATTCACTTCTTAAGAGCATAACCTCCACTTACAGCAAAACCGTAACCGCCGTTACCGGAAAAACGCATACTTTCACAACCACCAATTCCATGATCAATCCGTACAGTGGCTATTACAGTCCCTACGCTCACGGTCTGAAAACCGGAACAACGAGCGATAATTACTGCAATCTGATGACAGCCGCAACCAAAGACGGACACACAATCATCACGGTTGTTATCGGTTGTGAATCTTATGCAAGCAGATATACCTCAACAAGAAGAATGTATTCAAGATTTTTATAATTGTCAGGAATAAAAAATTCCTGTTTTATCAAACATATGATTGACTGCAAAGCCAAATGAATGTATAATACTTTCATAAAAAGGCTGTCTGTCACAACGGCAGCCAATAATAAAAAAGAGGTGTTTATTATGGCAAAAAATCCGATGTTTAATATTTCATACGGTCTTTATGTTCTCACCGCAAAAGAGGGAGACAAAGATAACGGCTGTATCATCAACACATTCGCTCAGGTCACAAGCAATCCCGACATTGTTTCCATCACCGTCAACAAAGCAAATTACACAAACGGCATGATTGACCGAACAAAAAAATTCAACGTTTCGGTTCTCACGACGGAAACTCCGTTCGGCGTTTTTGAACATTTCGGGTTCCAGAGCGGCAAAGACACGGAAAAGTTTTTCAAAAACGAAAACGAAAAACGAAGCGACAACGGAATTCTTTATCTTCCCTCCTGCACAAACGCATATTTTTCATGCGAAGTAATCGAACAGCACGATTACGGCACCCACACCATGTTTATTGCAAAGGTTGTTCAGATGGAAGTGCTTTCAGACGAGAAGTCCCTGACTTATGACTATTATCACGCAAACATCAAGCCGAAGCCGCAAAGCACAAAAAAGGTCAAGGGCTTCCGCTGCAGAATCTGCGGCTATGTTTATGAGGGCGACGAGCTTCCCGAGGATTTTGTCTGCCCGCTTTGCAAACACGGCGCAGAAGATTTTGAAAGAATCGAATAAGCATTACTTAACCAAATTCAGAAAGAAAGGACTCCGGAATATCATTTCGGTATATGGCAATTCAATGGAAAACGTTATCATTTCAGACAGTGTAAAATATATCGGCGCAAGCGACAGAACGCTTGACCTTTTTGAAGGACAGTATATTCTCCCCGAGGGTATGGCATATAACTCTTATGTCATTCTTGACGAAAAATGCTGTGTTATGGACACGGTTGACGAGCTTGTGAAAGACAAGTTTCTTGCAAATCTTGAAGAAGCTCTTTCGGGCAGAAAGCTTGATTATCTTGTTGTTCAGCATCTGGAGCCGGATCATTCGGGCAGCATTGAAGCGGTTTTAGAAAAATATCCCGAAGCGCAGATTGTGCTTTCCAAAAAAGCGGCTTCCATGCTTGTTAATTTTGTAAAGAGCGATTTGTCGGACAGAATCATCACCGTCGGCGAGGGAGACAAGCTTTCTCTCGGAACGCATACCCTGAATTTTGTAACCGCTCCGATGGTTCACTGGCCGGAGGTTATCGTAACCTATGAAGAAAGCGAAAAGCTTCTTTTTGCCGCGGACGCTTTCGGAAAATTCGGCGCTCTTGACGCAGACGAGGACTGGGCATGCGAAGCAAGACGCTATTATTTCAACATTGTCGGAAAATACGGCGCACAGGTGCAGGCTCTGCTGGAAAAAGCCGCCGCACTTGACATTGAAAAAATCCTGCCGCTTCACGGTCCGATTCTTACGGAAGATCTCGGATATTATATCAATCTTTACGACATCTGGAGCAGCTACAAGGTCGAAAAAGAGGGTGTGTTCATCGCTTATGCAACGCTTCACGGCCACACAAAAGAGGTTGCTTTCAAGCTTCGCGATCTGCTTTTTGAAAAGGGCGTTAAAAATGTTTCCATTGCCGACCTTTCAAGAGACGATGTTGCCGAATGTGTGGAAGACGCGTTCAAATACGGCAAAGTTGTTCTTGCCGCCTCGTCCTATGATGCAGGCGTTATGCCGAAAATGGAAGAGTTCCTTTCTCACCTCAAGGCAAAGAATTATCAAAACAGAACGGTTGCTCTGATTGAAAACACTTCATGGGCGCCGAGCGCAATCCGCACGATGAAAACCGCTCTTGAAAGCATGAAAAACATCACAATTGCCGAGCCGACCGTTTCGGTCAAGGTTAACCTCAACGCCGAATCTCTGGCAAAGCTTGAAGAGCTTGCAGGGGTGCTTGCCAAAGACTGATAAACAGTGTATTAGGCACTTTCTCAAGCCGTCCGAGTGGCGACGAAACGGCACAATATAAAAATTCAGCGCAGCCGATTTTGTTTCGGCTGCGCTTGTTTGTTATAGATTTAATCACATTAATAATGCTTAACGCCGCATTCGCAATACTTATAAATTCCGAACAGCTTGCAGAACACACGCAGAATTTTCCAGATAAAGCCGGCAAAACCGGTTTTGTGGCAGATGTGCGTGCAGTTTTTCACAGCGTCAAGTGTTTCGCCGCAGGTGTCGCAGTTGCCGTCGTGGTCGGTGTCGGTGTGACCTGTTGCGGAGATTGTGTAAGTATCAATTGCTTCGCCGCAAACTAAGCACTCTGTATGAGCCTGTCCCTCGGCAACACATGTTGCGGGCGTTTCGACAACTTCAACAATCTGCGGCTGATGTATGTTCACGACATCAAAATCCGGCATAATAACACTGTCATCGGATTTGACAACTTGATATTCCTCGTCAAGAATATCTTCGGTTATCTCTGCCTTATAACTTTCACCAATGTCAAGAACAATATTATCGAACTCGACAGAACGAATTATATCATTCTTATTTGCATACTCATCAACCGTTATTGTCATTTGTCCGTTTGCCGTTGCTATACATTCAAACGAGTAGTCACCCTCATAAACCGTAAAGTATTTTTCGTCACCGTTAACATGAATGTCCATATCTTCACATTCTTGTGAAATTTCGTTATCAACAACAGCTGCGCATTGTTTCCCCTCAGCGTCATAAACATAGACATCAACGGGGCAACGAACGCTCACCTGTTTTGACGGGAATGTAATTGCTTCCCATGTCATATGGCTATATGATTTCAGGTTCGTTCTTGAAATAATTTCCGTAAAGGTATCGCCAAAAATACAGCCGCAAACTTTATTATAATCATCTCCGTAACCGAGATTGAAAGCAGCTTCCAATTCTGACATAACAACACTTTTTACAGAGGAGGTAAAGTTCGAAATACTTGCAAATCCAATATATCCTATATTATCATTTGACAAATTTGCTTTCGGAACATTTTTCTTTCCTTTTCCGCCTGTCACTTCATAACTTAAATTAAAAGAAGCACCTGCATAAGGGTTATCACTGCCAAAAGAGTAATATGTGGTCGGAGCAGAAAATAATATTTCAAGAGGTCCGTATTCTGAATCGACCGATACCGAAATCTGAATGTCTGCCGTATAAGCGTTTCCCAGCCAGTCGCGTTTTACGCCGGCTTTGCTGAGTATTTTTTCAATTATCTTATCCGAAAGACCTGCCGACTTATATGAGCTTACCGGCACAGCACTTATAGCAATTTTACATTGCAATGCACATTGAATTGCAAGCAATTGATCTTTTGTGAAAATTTGATTTAAAAACTGATTATTAAATGCGCAAGCCGTGTTGTCAAGTATACTTGCTGCATTCTTTGCTGCTTTTTCTGCATTTTCTTTGCTTTGAGTGGCTTTTTCAGTTGAAGGATTTATAAATGTTATTTTCTTTGTGCAAGACGAAACAAGCGTATCGCCATTGTAAACACAGACTTCAATCGGTACTACCTTTTTTGATTCATTTGCGCCCCAGGAATAAGAAGGATTAACAAAAAGCTTAAAATCTTCATTAACAAATTTATATGTCGTGAGTGCCTGCGCATTAGATGTGCTTATTTCTGCACTTTCACCGACTTGAAGCTTAATAGGTTTATCGAAATTACAATTCAGCTCACAATCCTTATTAAGACCTTTTTTAAAATATAAAATATCAGTATCGGGAAGTTTAAGAGATACTTTATTGAACGAACAATCATAACCGATTAACAATGAGGTGTCATATTTTTTCTTCGAGGAAGATTCTACCCGATTGAAGATCTCACATGACAATTCGATTTCTTTTGCTGAATATTGTTTTTCGCCGGAATATGTTATTTGATCTTTACCGTTAAAAGCCGTAAGACTGGTTAACACTTTTACCGGAACATCCCACTCACAAACAAAGCCGTTATATGAATATCCCTGCCATTCTGCCATATCATCCCAAGTGCCTTCTTCTGAAGGATATCCACAATTTATGCTGAATATCTGTATCCAAATATAAGGATAGTCTGCATTCAGTTCTGATTCTGATAACTTGTGATAATCGAATGTTTCACCTGTTACCCAATGAAGCTCACGGTCTTCTCTGTAACAACCAATCCAATATTCTTTCTTTTTATATTTATTTATTTCTCCAAAAACAAAATTATTTTCTGCTTCCGATGTGATAGTAACGAGATGACCACCTAATTTTTCGCATTCGATTGCTGAATCACTCCACGATAAACTTTGATCATACACCTTATAATAATGCCCGTTAAACTCAACAGCATCGCTTGGTATACTCACCGCTCCCACCGTCAACAAATCTCCGCTCAACGGCACGGCACACAACACCATAACCACCGCCAGCGCGCACGCCAACAATCTTTTAATCGTTTTTTTCATAAAAACCCATCCCTTTTGAATAAATTTAATTATATAGGCAATAAATAGCCTATATAGTTTATTTAATACTACCACATTTGCTTTTATAATTCAAGTAGTATTGAAGTATAAAGGCGGTATTTTTTATGAATTATTATGAAATCGGGCAAAGAATACGCAAATTCAGAAAAGCAAGCGGTCTTTCTCAGGAGGAGCTTGCGGAAAAAGTCGGAATTTCAACCACACATATGTGCCACATTGAAACAGGCAACACAAAGCTGAGCTTGCCGGTTCTTGTTTCCATTGCCGAAGTGCTTGATTCTCGAACAGACGATTTGCTTTATGACAAGCCCGCCGCTGTCCGATCCGCCGCCATTGAAGATATTATGAAAACCCTTGACGGGTGCAACTCGCAGCAATTGCTTGTCATTCATGACATTGTGAAATCCGCCTCAATCGCAATGAATAAATATATGTAACTGATAAAAAATCACCTGCACTTCAATAAAACGAAACAGTAAAAAAGGGGACGGCGAAAACCGTTCCCTTAAAAAATATCTGATCTCTGATGTCTGAACTCTGATTTCTGCCATCATACGCAGCCTTGTTCAAGCATTGCTTCCGCAACCTTGAGGAAGCCTGCAATGTTTGCGCCTGCCATGTAGTTGCCCGGCATACCGTATTCCTTTGCGGCATTGTCGCAGGAAGCAAAAATGCTCTTCATGATGTCGCGAAGTCTTGCGTCAACCTCTTCAAATGTCCAGGAAAGGCGCAGGCTGTTCTGGCTCATTTCAAGACCGCTGGTTGCAACACCGCCGGCGTTTGCCGCCTTAGCCGGTCCGTAAAGCATACCGTTTTTGAAGTAAACTTCAATTGCGCCGGGTGTTGACGGCATGTTTGCGCCCTCAGCAACCGCATAGCAGCCGTTCTTTGCAAGAATTTTTGCGCTTTCTTCATCAATTTCGTTCTGTGTTGCGCACGGAAGAGCGATGTCGCACGGAACGGTCCAGACGTTTCTGCTGCCCTCGTGATACTCGGCTTCGGGGTGATATTCAAGGTAATCTTTGATGCGGCGACGCTCAACTTCTTTCAGCTGACGTGCACATTCAAAGTCAATACCGTTTTTGTCATAAATATAGCCGTTTGAATCGGAAAGAGTAACAACCTTTGCGCCAAGCTCAGTCGCCTTTTTCAAAGCATAAAGAGCAACGTTACCCGAACCGGAAATGGCAACGGTTGTGCCTGCAAAAGCTTTGCCGTTTGCACGAAGCATTTCTTCGGTGAAATAGCAAAGTCCGAAGCCGGTTGCCTCGGTTCTTGCAAGAGAGCCGCCGTAGGTCAGACCTTTACCGGTGAGCATTCCGGTAAATTCGTTGGCAAGTCTCTTATACTGACCGAACATATAGCCGATTTCTCTTGCGCCTGTTCCGATGTCGCCTGCGGGTACGTCGCAGTCGGAACCGATGTGGCGGTAAAGCTCTGTCATGAAGCTCTGGCAGAAACGCATGATTTCTCCGTCGCTTTTGCCTTTGGGATCAAAGTCGCTGCCGCCCTTTGCGCCGCCCATGGGAAGTGTTGTAAGGCTGTTTTTGAGAACCTGCTCAAAGCCGAGGAATTTTATGATTCCGATATATACGCTCGGGTGAAGACGGATACCGCCCTTATAAGGTCCGATTGCGTTATTAAACTGAACGCGGAAACCGCGGTTAACATGAAGAACGCCCTCATCATCAACCCAGGGAACACGGAAAATAACCTGTCTTTCCGGTTCAACAAAGCGTTCAAAAACGCCTGCTTTCACAAAATCAGGACGGCGTTCAACAACCGGTTCAAGTGTTTCAAGAACTTCGGTAACAGCCTGAATAAATTCCGGCTCACCGGGATTACGCTTTTTTACTCTTTCGAGCAAATCAAGAAGATATTCGTTTGACATTTAAATTCTGCTCCTTTTTTCATAAATTATCTCTTAGCACTTTTTAAAGTACAGCACTTTAGCAATTTAAAATACCAAATAATATTTTATCACTAATATTTTTTCGTTTCAATGACAGATAAAACCAAGATGAAAAAAATTGAAGCTTCGTTTTTATACAAAATAAACAAAAAACACGGTGAGTAATTGTTCACTTTTTGTCAGGAAACAATTGTAATTAATTGATAAATTATAGTTTGGTGGTGGGGACTCCCTCAGTCACTTCGTGACAGCTCCCTCAAAAGGGAGCCAATTGTCAATGACCTGAAAAAAAGCTATTTAGCCTCCCTCGTGAGGGAGGTGGCGGCGTCAGCCGTCGGAGGGAGCAAGCTTTGCTGAATTTTACCTTGCAGCGACGGTCAGTAGGTAACCCGCTCAGTCACAGCAAAGCTGACAGCTAATAGGACTTCTAGACTATAAATTATCAAGCAGATTTCATTGACGGCTTCACCGTCAATCAGGAAACCCCCGGCGAGGGTTTCCTACGGATAAACAGTCCACCGGACTGTTTATCCTACCTTCCTGCGCTATTTGAAAGCATAAGGATTTCGCCGTCTGCGGACGGCGACAATGGGCTTCGCCCCTTGACCCTACAAGCTTTTTTGAAAAAAAGCTTGACAAAAAACTTTACTCCTTTTTTGCACTGACTTTCTGCCGCGGCATAATTGCAAAGTT
>JBJFHW010000114.1:0-18312 GCA_051893965.1 Acutalibacteraceae bacterium | reverse complement strand
CCGCCTGCATTCGGTGCGCTGTCGAAAGAGGTAAAGCGGATTTTGGATTTATCGGCACTGTTTTCTTTCAGATTGCTCCAGGAAGTCTGCGAATAGCTGTAAAGAGAATAGGAATCTTTTTTACAGCTTAAAATCCAGACGGCCGTGTTCTTCAGCTTTACCGCGTCCGAAGAAGAAATCGAACAGCGCGGCGAGCAAAGAACTACACCTGCAATGCTGTTGGAATAATTGACCGCAAGATTGAGCGCACCGGTTGCACCCAAACACCAGCCGATAACATAAATTCGGCTTGTGTCAACATTCGGGTGTTTTTGCGCAAAATCATCAATTGCGGCTTTCAGTCCCGGAATAAGGCTTGAAGCGTCCCAATATAAAAGCTTTTCCTCCGGATCACGGGCAATCATCAGAAATGCACCCCCGCTTGATGTAAAGCGAGCCTGAAGTTCTTCACTTGACCAACGTGCAAAGGAATTTCCCGTCAGTTCTCCGCCCGGTTTTTTGCCCTCTCCGCCGCCGGGAAGAAAAACAACAAGCGGATATTTTGTTGAATCCGAAGCGGATTTGACCGGCGAATAATAACTGTAATCAATCGCATAACCGCCCGCAGACGGACCGCAGTCACGCGACCATTGCGCACGAAGCGCGTCCAGTCCTTCGCTGAGTTTAACCGCACCGGAAGCGACGGAAAAGACCGAAAGCAGCATAAGCATGCTCAAAACAAGAGCAAGTGTCTTTTTTAATGTTTTTTTCATATGGTTCCTCCTTTTTAAACGAAAGAATGAATAATACATTAACATTATATCGGTTTCTCAAACGATTTTCAAGCATAAGCTTGTTCTTTGATTAAATATTCGGCAAAATTATATTTTAATTACCGTTATCTCGTTTTGAATATTGCTGAAACTGCCAATAATACATATTGTTTTAGCACTCTTCATGGAAACAAGTGTAGCGGAAAATATTGTCATACCGTATAAATTCATATAAAATATTTATTAACTCATCGTCCGTACTGCAAAACACACAAAAAAATAAAAAAAGTTTTGCAAAACACTTGACATCGGCGGATTCTTATAATATAATAGTCAAGCGCTGTTGAGAGCGTGTATGTGGCGGCATAGCTCAGTTGGCTAGAGCATTCGGTTCATACCCGGAGTGTCGTAGGTTCGAATCCCACTGCCGCTACCAACTTGCAAAAATTACGAGCTCCGGTTTTCCGTCTCGTTAACATATATTTATGGCCCGGTGGTCAAGCGGTTAAGACACCGCCCTTTCACGGCGGTAACACGAGTTCGATTCTCGTCCGGGTCACCAAAAAGAACCTTTTAAAAGGTTCTTTTTTCTTTTACATACAGATTTATAAAAACAGAGCCGATTAAGTGTAATCTCTCACATTAATCGGCTGCTTTTTATAAACGTTTTTATATTTTGAAAAGCGGAGCAACTCCACACTCCACACTGTTCAGCTTTCGCTTCTTATGGTCGCCAGCTTTTTCTCCATCGCTTTGACTTCATCCAGAACACACTGCGGTGACGGTCCGCCTTTGACAGTTCTCTTTTTTACGCAGTTGTCAAGGTCGATTGCCTGATAAATATCTTCGTTGAACAAATCACAAACGGCTTTGTATTCTTCAAGCGGCAGTGTTTCAAGTGTCAGCCCCTTATCAATGCAGGAAGCAACAAGTCCGCCGACCGCCTTATAGGCATCTCTGAAAGGAAGTCCTTTATAAACAAGATAGTCTGCACAGTCGGTTGCGTTAATAAAGCCTTTTGCGGCGGCATTTCTCATGTTGTCTCTTAAAAATGTTGCCGTATCAAGCATGGCGCTGAACGTATCAACACAAATGAGCACAGTGTCAACGGCATCAAAAACAGCTTCTTTGTCCTCCTGCATATCTTTGTTATACGCAAGCGGCAACCCTTTCATCACCGTTAAAAGCGTCATGAGGTCACCGAACACTCTGCCGGATTTGCCCCTTACAAGTTCGGCAATGTCGGGGTTCTTTTTTTGCGGCATAATGCTGCTGCCGGTTGAAAATGCATCGTCAAGCTCAACAAACTTAAACTCCCAGGAGCACCACATGATCACCTCTTCCGCAAATCGGGAAAGATGAACCATAACAATGGAAAGCACAGAAAGCAGTTCAAGAACATAATCTCTGTCCGAAACGCCGTCAAGGCTGTTGTCGCTTACACCCGAAAGGCCGAGAAGCTCTGCGGTATATTCCCTGTCAAGCGGATAGGTTGTGCCGGCAAGCGCACCCGAACCGAGCGGCGAAACCGCCATACGCTTTTTGCAATCGGAAAGTCTTTCAAGGTCACGCACAAGCATATCGGCATAGGCTAAAAGGTGATGACCGAGAGTGACCGGCTGTGCACGCTGAAGATGCGTATAACCCGGCATAACAGCGTCATGATATTCATTCGCCTTTTTCACAATCACTTCAACAAAATCACAAATTGAAGCTTTGATTTTTTCGCATTCATCAAGCAAATACAATCTTAAATCAAGAGCAACCTGATCATTACGGCTTCTTGCCGTATGAAGCCTTTTTCCGCTGTCGCCGATTCTTTTTGTCAGCTCGCCCTCAACAAAGGTATGTATATCCTCAGCGGTCATGTCAATTTCAAGCTTACCGCTTTCAAGGTCTGCGGCAATTTCTTTTAAGGTTTCAACAATTTTTTCGCTTTCACCCTTGTCAATGATTCCCTGTTTTCCGAGCATCGTTGCATGTGCAACTGAGCCTTTGATGTCCTGCTGTGCCATGCGGCAATCAAAGGGAATGGAAGAGTTAAAATCGTTTGTTTTTTTGTCAAGAGTTTTTTTGAAGCGTCCTGTCCAAAGTGGCATGGGTGTTCCTCCTTGTGATGTGTCAATACTTGTTGTATTATGAATATAATCTATAAAGTATTATTCTGTTTTTGTTCAAAAAATTTTTGCGCATTCTTATCAATATACTGCCATATTAAACTCTACTCTTTCTCATCACGAACAATATGATCATAATATAATTTTTGCCAAAATGAAAATCCGGATTTTTTTGTTACATATCCTTTCATCTGGTTAATTAAGGTTGCAACCGTAGGGGCGCGCATTGCGCGTCCTTGCTCTTGTTCCTGCTGCGCCTTAATCGTTAAAATCATGTGTAAATGATCAGGCATAATCGTATATTTATCGACCTCAACCATTGGATAGCATTTGTTTATATTTGAAATCGCCTCTGTAACAATATTACCGTAGTGTGATAAATTATCTTCAAATTGAGGACGCGCAATGCGCGCCCTTACATTTTTCCACAAAATAGATTCACGATTTTTCACACAAACCGTTATAAAATATGAACCGGTTGACGAATAATCATATGTTTTTAATCTGTAATCTTTTCTTTGATGTAACATAAATTCAAACAAAAATGCACAACAGAATAAAATCCTTGTTGATTCAAAATAAATTTTTATTAAAAGGTGTACGCATTGATTTTCTTATTATACCACGCACCGGGACTGTGTTCAACACAGCCCCGGTGTTTTTTTATTGTAAACATTGCTTATTTGTTAATATCCCAATCCTTGGAAAGCATTGCCTTAACCTTGATCGGCAGACCAAACAGATTGATAAAGCCTTCGCTGTCAGCCTGATTATAGCAGTCGTCTTCGTCAAAGGTTGCCATTTCGGGACTGTAAAGGGTGTACGGTGAGGTTGTGCCGGCACCGATGATGTTGCCCTTGTAAAGCTTGAGCTTGACTTCGCCGGTAACAGTTTCCTGCGTTTTGTCAACAAATGCCTGAAGCGCTTCACGGCAGGGAGTGAACCACTGACCGTAATAGACAAGTTCGGCATATTTCACGGCAAGCTGTTCTTTCAGGTGAGCCGTTTCCCTGTCAAGGCAGAGTGTTTCAAGGCGGCTGTGTGCGGCATAAAGAATGGTTCCGCCCGGTGTTTCATAAACGCCCCTTGATTTCATGCCGACCAGACGGTTTTCAAGCAGATCAACAATTCCGATTCCGTTGGCGCCGCCGATTTCGTTAAGCTTTGTTACCATTGTAACAGCGTCAACCTTTTCGCCGTTGAGCGTTGTGGGAACGCCTTTTTCAAAGCCGATGGTAACATAAGTCGGTGTGTCGGGCGCTTTTTCCGGTGTTACGCCCATTTCAAGAATTTCGTCATACTTGGGTTCGTTTGCCGGATCTTCAAGATCCAGTCCTTCATGAGAAAGATGCCAGAGGTTTTTATCTTTTGAATAGTTGGTTTCCCTTGTAATTTTAAGCGGAATGTTATGTGCAATGGCATATTCAATTTCGTCTTCACGGCTCTTGAATTCCCATGTTCTCCACGGAGCGATGATTTCCATATCGGGAGCAAAGGCTTTGATTGCAAGTTCAAAACGAACCTGATCGTTTCCCTTGCCTGTGCAGCCGTGACAAATTGCGTCAGCGCCCTCGGCTTTTGCAATTTCAACAATTCTTTTTGCAATAATCGGACGTGCAAAAGAAGTTCCGAGAAGATAAGAGCCTTCATAAACCGCACCGGCTTTGAGAGTCGGATAAATATAATCTTCAACGAATTCTTTTTTGAGGTCTTCGATATAAAGCTTGGAAGCACCTGTTTTGATTGCTTTTTCTTCAAGACCGTCAAGTTCTGTGCCCTGTCCGACGTCTGCCGAAACAGCAATTACTTCTGCGTTGTTGTAGTGCTCCTTGAGCCAAGGAATAATGATTGATGTATCAAGTCCGCCTGAATAAGCAAGAACAATTTTTTTAATTTCTTTCATGTTCGGTTATCTCCGTTCTGTTCATTTGTTTTTCACAGTGTTTGCTGTGTGTTATGTTATGATTATACGCATTTTTATGCAGAAGTCAAGCGTTTTTTGCATAAAAAGTTGATAAATATTCATTTTTATTGAATATAGCCATAAAAAAGATGAATAAAACCGGGCTATTGTGTATTTTTAATAACAAATAGCCCGGTTGAGTTTTAAATCAGTGTGGAGTTTATGACAGTGTGGAGTTTGGAGTGTGGAGTGTGGAGTTCTTTCATGAAAATTTCTGCTGAAAATTTTAACTGACTTCCTGATTAAAACGATGTTTGCATATCATTAAGCAACATTTTAACTGTTGGAGTAATTCTGCCACTTTGTGCGGACAAGACACACGTGTCCCTACTGCACAAACTTTAAAATGAGGTTAACTCCACACTCCAAACTCCACACTCCACACTATTATTCTATATCGTTTCCACCCTGCACTTATCCATATCCACCCTGCCGTCGGGCAGAAAAATAACGCCCTCGTTTTCAAGCATCTGCCGTTGGATTTCTCCGCCGCCAAAAGCAAAGCTTTCTGCCGTTCTTCCGTCTTTTGTGACAACTCTGTGGCAGGGAATCACGCCCGGTTCGGGATTAACATGCAAAGCATAGCCGACAACACGCGACCAGCGTTTGTTCCCGGCAAGTGCGGCAACTTGACCGTAAGTCATCACTTTGCCGCGCGGAATGGTTCGGACAACTTCATAAATTTTTTCAAATGTGGTCATCATTCATCTCCGCCGATTTCTTTATAGATCGCTTCCATTGCCTTTTGAACCTCGGGAACCGAAAACTGTTTGATTTTTTCGCGGTTATGGCTTGCAAATTTTTCTCTCAGCGTTTCGTCCTGAACACGAAGCAGAAGCTTTGAAAGTGCTTCGGCATCATTCGGATCAAACCACCAGCCACCCTCGCCGTTATCAATCAGATCCACATTTCCTCTGATTTCACTCACAAGGCAGGGCAAACCCATTGCCATCGCTTCCATAACAGAAACCGCAAGTCCCTCGCGAAAAGACGGAAAAACAAAAACATCTGCCGCCTTGTATAAATCTTCCATATCTTCGCGAAAGCCGAGAAGATGAACGCTGTCACCGATTGAAAGTGAATCTGCAAGCGTTTTCAACTCACTTTCTTTTTCGCCTTTTCCGGCAATTGCATATTGAAAACGAAAGCTTTCGTCCTTTTTTGCCGCTTCGGCAAGCGCTTTGAGAACCAACGCATGATTTTTGTTTTCGTTCAGTTCTCCGACAGAAAGAATCAAAAGTTCGTTTTCCGAACAGGCTAACGAGCGGCGCAGCTTGCTGATTATTTCGCTTTCGCCGTTTTCTTCTTTGCTGCCGAATTTTTCAAGATTGATTCCCACTCCGGGAACATAAAAAATCTTTTTGGCTTTCATTTTGGCTTTTGCAAGCGCAAAATCTTCTTTGTTGATTGTTATGAGCGCGTCGGTAAAATGTGCGCAGAATTTTTCAATCGGATAAAAAATAATTTTATTAATGAGCGGCGCGCCCTTATAAAAATGAAAACCGTGCGCCTGATAAATCACTTTTGTTCCGCTTTTTCTCGCACCCCGAAAAGCAAGGCGGCAAACGACACCGCCGATCGGCGACTGCGTATGCACCAGATCATAATGCTCGCTTTCGGCAATGGATTTGAGCTGTTTATAGGCACCAATCATATTTTTAAAAGCAAAAATGCTTCTTGGGCAGGTTGTTTCAAAAATCCGGATGTTCTTTTTGTTAAGTATATTCCTGAAATCGGAAATTTCTTTTTCGCTGATCGGATTTTCTTTTCCGAAATTGCAGGCAACATCAACCTGATACCCTAATTTTTCAAGCGTTTCCATGTTGTTCATGTTGAACTTATAAATCATGGAAGCAACAGACGAATTCATCAGCGCTTTTTTCATTTTGCTTTTCTCCTTAAAGCTTTTTTATTCCTTTAATTTTGCCGGTACTCCGATGTAAGTTCCCGGCACTTCAATATCTTTGACAACAACGGCGCCCGCGCCGATCATACAGCCTGCGCAAACAGTAATATTGTTGCTGACAACCGCACCTGCACCAATCCATGTGCCTTTTCCGATTTTCACAGTCCCCGCAAGGTGACTTCCGACGGAAACATGCGCAAAGCTTTCAATCACATTATCGTGGTCAACGGTTGCTCCGGTGTTGATGATACAGCCGTCTGCAATTTTTGCACAGGGATTAACAACGGCGCCCGCCATGATAACCGTACCTTTTCCGACCGAAACATTTGAAGCGATTGTTGATGCAGGGTGAATCAGTGTGGCAATCTCTAAGCCGCTGTTTAAAAGTTCATTCTGAATTCTTTCTCTGACGACGGCGTTGCCGATTGCAATGATGAAAAAGCAGTCTTTATATTTTTTTGCGTCGCTTGTTTTTCCGATAATCGGAAAGCCCATACATTCTTTTTTATCTCCGTCATCAAGAAAAGCAATCTTCTGAAAGCCGCAGTTAAGCGCAATGTCTGCAATAACCTTGCCGTGTCCGCCTGCGCCGATTATCATGAGCTTTTTTTCGTTATTCATCGGCAGTTTCCTCTTTTTTGCTTTGTTCGCTTTCGGGCGGCGTACCTTTGAAAACTTCCATCGTTGCCGAAGTTTCGGAGCTGATACCCTCACGCTTGAGCACGGCAAGCACTGTTTCAAAAATAATTTTCCAGTCGCCGAGAAAGCTGATGTTATCAACATAGTGAACGTCCATATCAAACTTATCTTCCCATGTTACGGAATTTCTGCCGTGCACCTGCGCATAGCCGGTAAGCCCCGGTCTGACCTCGTGGCGCCTTTTCTGGTGATCGTTATATAAATCAAGATACGACACCAGAAGCGGTCTCGGTCCGCAAATGGAAAGATCACCCTTGAGAATATTGAGAAGCTCGGGCAGTTCGTCAATGCTTGTGCTTCTCAAAAGCTTACCGAATTTCGTCAGTCTTTCTTCATCGGGCAGGAGATTTCCGTCTTTGTCTTTTTCGTCCGTCATGGTTCTGAATTTATATAAGGTAAAGATTTTTTCGTTCAAGCCCGGTCTTTCCTGCTTGAATATGACGGGACTTCCGAGCTTAACCTTAACCAAAGCGGCGGTTGTGAGCAAAACAGGAGACAGAACCGTTATGGCCGCGGCAGAAAGAACTGCATCCTGCGGTCTTTTTATATATTTTTCATAAAAGCCTTTTTTGTGCATATCTTTTCCTCTTTTCGGTTTCAGCGTTTGCTTTTATTATTCAAAACAGCTTCTGACAATTTCAATAACAATCTTCTGCTGTTCTTCGGTCATTTTGTTATCGCTCGGCAGGCAAAGTCCTCTGTGGAACAAATCCATTCCGACATCAAGCGGTTTTCCGTCTTTTCCGACTGAGCCGCCGCTGATATATGCGTTTGTTTTGGCTCTTCCGTCGCCCTCTCTTGTGATAAAGGCATGGTTTCTGTAAATGGGCTGCATATGCATCGGTTTCCATACCGGGCGGCCCTCGGCTTTATATTTTGAAAGCTCTTCAAGAATCTGCGTCGGACAGCTTTTGCCGCTTTCAGCGATATATAAAGCCTCCTGCTCGCCTCTGACCTGCTTGCACATCGCTTCGGGAGCAATCAGTAAACAGGACATCCAATAGTTCGGGACAGAATTCTTTTCGTCATGCGGATTCATGCTGACAGGCAGATCTTCAAAGCCTTTTTTATATCTTTCATATATTGCTTTTTTCTGTGCGATGTGTTCTTCAAGAAACGGAAACTGCCCTCTGATAACGCCGGCAACAACATTGCTCATTCGGTAGTTATAGCCGAGCTCCTCATGCTGATACCAAGGGGCGTTCTCTCTTGACTGGGTTGACCATTTCTTTGCCTTTTCGGCTGCCTGCAAATCGTCGGTGAGTAACATTCCGCCGGAGGAGCCGGTTATGATTTTGTTGCCGTTAAATGAAATGGCGTTATATTTTCCGAACGTTCCGGTCTGAACGCCTTTATAGGTTGCACCCAAAGATTCCGCGGCGTCTTCAATGATCACCGCGCCGTGTTTTTCGCAGATGCTTTTGATTTCGTCCATTTTGCACGGTGTGCCGTAAAGATGCGCCACAACAACCGTTTTCACATCGGGATAAAGCTCGAAAGCTTTTTCAAGAGCCACAGGATCCATGTTCCATGTGTCATATTCGGTGTCGATAAAAATGGGAATTCCGCCCTCATAAACAACCGGGTTGACCGTTGCGTCAAACGTCATGTCGGAACAAAAAACCTTATCGCCTCTTTTCACACCGGCAAGCTTAACGGCAAGATGAAGCGCCGCCGTTCCCGCCGAAAGTGCAACGGCATATTGGCAACCGATTTTTTCACAGGCGATTTTTTCAACCTGATTGATGTTTTCGCCAACCGTTGACATCCAGTTTGTTTCGAATGCTTCTTTCATATATGCAAGCTCGGGACCGTGCATGGTCGGTGAGCTTAAATAAAGCGTTTTATCAAAAGCCTGAAAATTTTTATCCATTTTTAAGACGACCTTTCTTTTTAGTGTGGAGTTTGGAGTGTGGAGTGTGGAGTTAACCCCCTCTTTAAAGTTTGTGAAGTAGGGACACAGCACGCCGTGTCCGCACAAAACTGTAAATGACTCTAACGGTTTAAATGTTGCTTAATGATATGTAAACATCATTATATTCAGGAACTCTGTTAAGATTTTCAGCAAAAATTTTCAAGTTGGATTAACTCCACACTCCACACTGCTTATACTCCAAACTAAATTATAAAATACCGCTTTAGTTAAGTCAAGCAATAACAGTGATTTTCCCTTTTCCTGTTTCTTCGGCGGCGGGTTGTTTCTTGCCTCGATGCCGTTGTGCGGCGCGCATTATTACAAAAACTTTATATATCTGTTTATTGTTCACAAAAATAATTATATTTTATAATATTTTATGTTATTATTATACAAGCGAAACACCCTTGTAATATCTATCAGTGGAAAGGAAATGCTTTATGGGTAAATCACTTCAAAAAAAGAAAACCTCCGGCTTTCGTATGTGGCTTCTTGTCTGGGGGCTCGGACTTGCCGGACAAATTTGCTGGAACATGGAAAACCAATGGTTTAACACCTTTGTATACGCCAAAATCGGCAAAAATCCATCAATCATCACGGGTATGCTCATTTGCAGTGCCGCCGCAACCACTTTTGCAACCTTCTTTTTCGGCACCTGGGCAGACCGGACCGGCAAAAGACGAATTTTCATTTCTGTCGGCTATATCCTTTGGGGTATTTTTACCATTGCGTTCGGACTGACGCAGTTTATAAGCAAAGACCTTTTTGTGCTCGCCGGCATTATGGTTGTTCTTGCCGACACGATTATGAGCTTTTTCGGCTCAATGGGTAACGATGCCGGATACAACACCTGGACAAACGACATTATGACCGACAAAAACCGCGGTCAGATCGGCGCTGCCCTTGCAACGCAGCCCGTTCTGGGCACCATTCTCGGCACGGTTCTCGGCGGGTTCCTTGTCGGCAGCGATGACAACTATATGCGCCTTTTCCTTGTTATGGGCATTTTCGTTATCCTTTTCGGCTTCATTTCCATGTTCACCATGAACGAAGCAGACGATGTTGAGCCGTCAAAAAGAGGCTCTTTTGCCAAGCAGTTTTTCAGTGTTTTCAACTTTAAAAAGTTTTTCTCTCTCAAAGAGCTTGTCTGGGTAAACATCGCCGTTTCCGTTTTCTTCATCGGCTTTAATGTTTATTTTGCCTATATGGGCAACTACATCATTTATTATCTCGGCTATACCGCCGACATGATGGGAATTATTGAAGCCGTTCCGCTTCTTCTGGCAATGCTTACGGCAATTCCGCTTTCGATTCTGATCAACAAGAACAAAAATATTCTGATTTCAATTTTTTCCATTATCA
Source organism: Acutalibacteraceae bacterium (assembly GCA_051893965.1). Classification (GTDB taxonomy): domain Bacteria; phylum Bacillota; class Clostridia; order Oscillospirales; family Acutalibacteraceae; genus UBA6857. The sequence goes on along the minus strand of JBJFHW010000114.1, from coordinate 7,598 downwards.
TCAACATCTGCGGTCTGCTTGTTATTGCTCCCATTAAGGCTGATCAGATAGACTCTTCAAACATATTCAATCTGAGAATCTGGCTCGGCATTTTCCTTGTGGGCGTTGGCTATGTGGGAATTTTGCAGGTCACAAAGGTCTGGACAAAACAGCTTTATCCGAAAGACAGCAAAGGTCAGTTTGAAGGCATCTGGATTTTGTTCTTCGTTCTCATTCCGATGATCGGCGGCTCGCTTATCGGTGAAGCCGTTGTCAGAAGAGGAGGAGAAACTTTCCTCGATGAAGTCAGCGGTCAGATGAATTATATTCCCAACGGCAACATCTTTTTTGTCGGTGCGGCAATCATCGCGCTTTCGGCAATCCCCGTTCTGATGGCGGCAAAGCATTTCAAAAAGAGAATTGCCGCTTCTTCGGCCGAAGAAGAATAAACATTTAAAAATATCGAGGCTGCCGCAAATCGGTAAACCGAAGAACGACAGCCCTCATTTAAAAAAATATCCGCAAAAAGTGGGCTGTCCTTCATGTGACAGCCCACTTGATGTTCATCTGTTTGATTTTACTGTTCAACCGTGAACGAAACATAAGCCGTTTGCAGTGTATGCTCCTGGCTGTTGGCGTTCGGGAACACCTCGTAAGACAAAGCAAGGCGGTATTCACCCGGAAGAAGAACCGGAACAAGGCATCCGCTGACGCAGAAAGACTTGTTAAAGCTCTGGCCGGGATAATAAACAGACCATGCTTCAGTAGAATATTCGTTGTCATCGGGCTTCATGGGTACGCGCTCCCAATTGTCGCCGACTTTCATTTCCAGAATCAGAGATGTATCCATGGATACCCAGATTTCTCTGCGGGTATTGTTGGTTGCCTTCACTTCAATCACGCTTGTTTGTGAAGTGATGTTTTCCGTTGTGATTTCAAGTGTCAGCGCGTCGCTCTTTGCCGGAAATAAAAGACAAAGGATAAAAAGCATCATGGTTATCCATCTTGTCAAAACGGCTTTCGGGCTTTCAAGCATAGGTTTTCTCCTTTCAGTTTCAATTGAATTTCGACAATAGCTGTCAACAAAACTATAACACAGGCTTCATATATTGTCAATATTCCCCATACCAAAAAACCTAAAAACTAAAAAAAGCATTAACTCGCTTTTATAATATCTGAAACAAAGATGCTTTCTTTATGTGACGGCCCCTAATTCGCAGATAATTGCGCGGTATTTTTAACAAAAAATGTCCTTTTTACATATAATGCTTTGAAAATATGCTTCAAAAGAGGCAACATGAGAGGGCTGCTTATGGAAAACAATTGTTATGAGTTCAAAAATCTGCCGCTTGAATATTCATACGACGCATTGGAACCGTTCATTGATGAAAAAACAATGGTTCTTCATCACGACAAGCATCTCGGCGCTTATATCGACAAGCTGAATGCGGTTTTGAAAAATCAGCCGCAGCTGAAAAAGCTTAACCTGAAACAGCTGATTCAGATTGCGCCGAAGCTTCCCGACGGTTTGCAGCAGGAAATCCGCAACAATGCCGGCAGTGTTTTTAATCACCGGTTCTTTTTCTCGCTTCTGACCGACAAACCGAAAGAACAGGCCTGCGGCAGACTGATCGGACAGATCAACTGTCAGTTCGGCAGCTTTGAAAAATTCAAAGAGAAATTCACCGCCGCCGCGCTTTCGGTATTCGGCTTGGGCTATGCGTGGCTTGTTTTTGACGGCTGCAGTCTGAGAATTGTGAAAACCGCCAATCAGAACTGCCCGGTTGAACAGCATCTTTTCCCGATTTTTAACATAGACGTCTGGGAGCACGCGTATTATCTGAAAAACTATAATGTCCGCGCCGATTACATTGAAAACTGGTTTCAGGTTCTCGACTGGGACAAAGCGGAAAAGAATTTTCTTGCCTGCTTTTTCAAGTAAACGAAAAAAAGCAATTTGATGTTTTTTCAAAACTTTTGCGCCTGCTATTTATATTCCGACAATTTCATTCTTTTTGTCTTGACACACCTTTTTCATTTCTATACAATTTATATTGCTGCTTATTCATCAACAAAAGTATATTAAAAGGAATTATGCAATGAAAACAAAAAAAGACGTTAAAACTTCTTTGGATTTTGAAAAATACTCTGATATACCTCAATTTAAGATTGATAACGCCGCAACACTTTATGCCGCTTCAAGAACAAAAAAATGGAGCCGGACTTTTCGTGTAAGCCTTGTTCTTGACCGCGAAATTGACGGCGAAATTTTGCAAAAAGCGCTCAACAGTGCCGAAAAAAGATTTCCTTATTTCTTTGTGCGGCTCAGAGAGGGCCTTTTCTGGAGCTATTTTGAGCGCACGGGCGAGCATGCGAAAGTTATGCAGGAAAGCGAATACCCATATCGTCCTGTCAGTCTGCCCGACCTGAAAGAACCTTGCTTCAGATTGCTTTATTACAAAAACAGAATTTCACTTGAATGTTTTCACTCTTTAACCGACGGCAACGGTGCTTTTTCGTTTCTGATCGCCATCGCCGAACTATATGTTATTTATGCTGACGGCAAAAAAGAAGAAACCTCTTTTGAAAATGAGATTTCTGCAAGAAAAAGCGAAGCGGCCGACAGCTATTATGAATACTATAACCCGGCTTTTTCTGCAAAGAATCCGACAAAACCGCAGGTTTATCTTTGCGAAAATGAACCCGAACCGGGCTTTGCCGGCCTTATTCACGGACTTTGCGAGGTTGACAACCTGAAGATGGCCGCAAAAAAACATGCACTCACCATTACCGAATACCTGACGGCGGCTTTGATTTATACTTATTACAGCTGTGCGGACAAAACACCGGATTTTCCAATCAGCGTCAGCGTGCCGATTGATTTAAGACGGCGCTTTGCTTCGCAGTCGGTGCGAAACTTTGTTTTTATGACAGATGTGACCTTTGACTGCAAAGGCAGAGACGATGTAGGCTTTGATGAAATCTGCTCAGCTGTCAGAGGTATCCTTGCAGAAAAGTCAACCAAAGAAGCCTTGCTTCCCGAAATCAGCGCCAATGTCAGCGCGGCGGAAAACAAGGTGATCCGGCCGATTCCTTATTTCATCAAAAAAGCTTTTCTCAGAAACACATATAAAAATGTTCAGCAAAGCTATACCGGATTCTTTTCAAATGTCGGCGCGCTTGAACTGCCCGCTGCACTTTCAGCACATGTGCTTCGCGCTGATTTTTGTCTCGGCGAAACACCGTATCAGCATTTCGGCTGTGCGGCGGTTTCGGTCGGCGGGCTGATGAATATTACCTTTTCAAGCGGAAACAAAAACACGGACAGACAAAGGTTCTTTTTCCGCTTTCTTGCCCGTGACGGTGTGAACCTCAGAATTGAAAGCAACACCGCCGAATAAAGGAAAACTTTTAAAAGAAAATGAACAAAAAGGAACGTGATTTTAATTGAGATGTAACGACTGCGGCGTTGACCTTGGAGAAGAATATAAGACCTGTCCGCTTTGCGGCGCAAAAGCGAGCGATGAAGAAGCGGTTTTGAAAAACATAAAAACCGTACTTTATCCGAAATATGAAGAAACGGCAAAAAGTAAAGCGAAAACATCGCCCCGCTGTGAAACGGTCTGCAAAAATGCTTCGCGCAGTTTCATTGTGTTATCCGCACTGCTTATTTTGCTTTCTCTTTTCGGTCCGAAAGCACCCGGCGAAATTGCCGCGCCTGCCGTGATGATTTTTTCAGCCGTTTTTTGCTTTGTCTGTGCACTTATTGAAAAGAGCACGCTTCTTCACTGTGCGGTCAATCTGTTTTCAGGTTTCGTTTTTTCTTTGATTTTCTGCCTGATTGCACATTTATGTAAAATGAACCTGACTGTTTATTTCGCGGCAATCATATCGGGTGCTTTGCTGATTCTCGCGCTTGCCGTAATCAAGCCGAAAAAGTTCAAGCAGCAGCTTTGTGCAATCTTTCGCATGTAATCTGCCAACAAAAGTTCAGCGGCACAGTTTTTGAAGCTGTGCCGCTTGGTGTTTTTATTCGTTGTTGCTTTCAGCGTTTGCTTTTGCAAATTCCGCCTTGCCCTCGGGTGTGTCACGGTAAAACTGTGTTTTCGGATTCGGGTGCTTGTTGTTTTCCCAAAGTTCCTGCGCTTTCGGAGCCCATGCCTTGGCAAATTTATCGCATTTACTGCAAAGCTCCTCTGCGCTTTCCTGACATTCAAGATTGGTGGATTTTGCGCCGGTGCGGTTGATAATATCTCTCAGGCACTGCGGATTTTCAAGCATCGGGCAGGGACGCAAATGATTGTCGTTGAAAGGCTGGTCATGTCTGTATGCCATAAACAGCGGACTTCTCAGGCCCTCGAGAATGGTTTTTTCTCTGATGTTGGAATCTGAAAAATGAATGAAAACGCAAGGTTCCATGTCGCCTGCGGCATTGATATGAAAATAGTTGCGTCCGCCGGCAATACAGCCGCCGACATATTCGCCGTCATCTTGGAAATCCATCACGAAAATCGGCTTTCCGGTTTCTGAATTGCGGGTTTTTCTCAGCCACTTATACATATGCTCTCTTTGCTCCGGTGTCGGAATAAGTTCTGTCGGAGCGTCTTTACCAACCGGCATATAGTTAAAATACAAGCCGAATTTTACGCCGCATTCAATCATCTTGTTCATGAAAGCATCGCTTGTGACTGTTTCACAGTTTTCTCTTGTGTAGCAAACAGACATGCCGAAAAGGCATTTCTTTTCTTTGAGAAGCGCCATTGCGTTCAGTGCTTTCTGATACATGCCCTCACCGCGGCGATTATCCGTTGTTTCTTCGTTACCCTCAATGCTCAGCGCAAGCGTGAGATTGCCGACACGAATCATTTCATCGCAAAAAGCTTCATCAACAAGTGTTCCGTTTGTAAAAGCAAGAAATGCGCAGTCGGGATTTTCTTCGCAAAGACGGATAATATCGTCTTTACGAATCAGCGGCTCGCCGCCCGTAAACATATAAAAATGCGTTCCGAGCTCCTTGCACTGCTCAATAACACTTGACATTTCCTCAAAGGTTAAGTTATCTTTATGTCCGTATTGTGCCGCCCAGCAGCCTTTGCAGTGGCAGTTGCAGGCGCTTGTGGGATCCATAAGAATCAGAAACGGAATGTTGCATTTATATTTGTCTCTGTTTTCTCTGACTGCCTTTGTTCCGTGAACGCCGGCACCGAGGCCCATGGCAAGAAGCATTTTTTTCAGCACGCGCTTATCCGTGTCATGAAGAATGTTCATGGCGTAATCATAATACACGCCCTCGCCTTTTTCAATTGCTTTTCGCATGGCGTCAAGGTTTTTCTTGGGAAAAATTCCGCCGAGAAGCTTTTCAACAATATCAAAAAGCTTTAAAAGGTTTTGCTGGGGATTTTTATCAATATATTTTAAAAGCCCGTCAATTGTTACCCCGGCAAATTTGCGTTCGGTCTTTTCTTTTACAGTCATTTCTGCACCTCACATTTTATAATAGAAGCTATTCGTTTTAATATAACATAATCGTGTTAAAAAGTCCATAGTTTTAAACTACATTATTTGCTGTGATTTCTGATATTTTTAAAACAGCGTTAAAGTCGGAAACACACCGTCAAGGAATATTTTTTCGTTTTTTGATTCTGTCTGACAGCTTGTAATTCTCCATACTTTTTCTTCTCCTGCTAATATTGTTTAGATTTTTTTATCTTATTGTGGTATAATTATAGCTGTCGTTTGTATAATATTTGTTAAAAAAGTGTTTGGGAAATATTATTTGTCAATAATTATTATATACTTGAAAAAAGCGGATAACACATTAAAAATTTTAAAAGTAAATTAAGCTTATCTAAAGGAGCAAAGTTTTTCAAGATGAATGAAAGAACAAAAGAAACACTCAAAGCCGTTTTCAAAGCCACTGTCGCCTTGGTTATTTTTGTCATTGCCGTGGTAAATTATGACAAACTCAAAAATATTGATGTGCGCGCGCTTGTTGAAGCAAGTTCGGGAACGGTTGCCGCTGTTTTGACCATTCTCGGAATTTATCTGATAAAATCCGTTCTTTTTATTATTCCGGCTTCTCTGATTTACATTTCCGTCGGAACCGCTTTTTTGCCCTGGCAGGCAATATTAATCAATTTTGCGGGAATTATTCTTGAAGTGATTGTCACCTATCTGCTCGGACTTTTCCTCGGCGGCGAATATGTAAATAAACTTCTTGCAAAAAACAAAGCCGGCAGAAAAATCCTTGAAACCGATGCTAACAACAAATTCTGGGTGCTTTTGTCCATACGCTTTCTTCCGGCGTTTCCGATTGATTTTGTTTCGCTTTTCTGGGGCGCGTCAAAATGCAAATTCCCGCGGTATTTTTTTGCTTCGATTCTCGGAATCATGCCGCGTGTGATTCTTTTCACCATTCTCGGCGACGGGATCTATAATTATATTCCGATTCATCTGCTTGTAAAAATCGTTATTTGCCTGATACCGATCGGCACCGTGATTTATTTAATTATGCACTTTGTCAAACAGGGAAAAGAAAACAAATCTGAAAAGGAATAACTGTTTTATCCGGCAAATATAAGAAAGAGAGCTGTTCTGAAAACACAGAGCGGCTCTCTAAATATATTTATGATTCAGATAATTTCTTAAGCTTTGCCTGCACAGCCGAGAACGGTGTTGATTTTGTGTTCAACCATCTGTTCAATGGCTTCTCTTGCCGGCTTGAGATACTGACGGGGATCGAAATGATCCGGATGCTCGTCAAAATGTTCTCTGATTGCGGCTGTCATGGCAAGACGAAGGTCTGAGTCAATGTTAATTTTGCAAACAGCCATGCTTGCGGCCTGACGAAGCATTTCTTCGGGAATTCCGATAGCATCGGGCATTTTGCCGCCGTGTGCATTGATTTTTTCAACAAATTCGGGAACAACCGAGCTTGCTCCGTGAAGAACAATCGGGAAACCGGGAAGTCTCTTTGAAACTTCTTCGAGAATATCAAAGCGAAGCTGCGGCTTCTGACCGGGTTTGAATTTATAAGCACCGTGGCTTGTTCCGATTGCAATGGCAAGAGAGTCAACGCCTGTGCGTTTAACAAAATCTTCAACCTGATCGGGATTTGTGTAGGAAGCGTCTTCAGCAGAAACATTTACTTCATCTTCAACGCCTGCAAGCTGACCGAGCTCACCTTCAACAACAACGCCGTGTGCGTGCGCATAATCAACAACCTTTTTGGTAAGAGCAATATTTTCTTCATAGGGAAGGCTTGAACCGTCGATCATAACAGAAGTGAAACCGCCGTCGATGCAGCTTTTGCAGGTTTCAAAATCCGGACCGTGGTCAAGATGAAGAGCAATGGGAAGACCGGTTTCTTTTTCTGCTGCTTCAACAAGCTTCACAAGATAGGTGTGATTGGCATAAGCTCTTGCACCTTTTGAAACCTGAAGAATCAGCGGAGCGTTCAGCTTTTTGGCAGCTTCTGTGATTCCCTGAATGATTTCCATGTTGTTAACATTGAATGCGCCGATGGCGTAGCCGCCCTTATAGGCATCTTCAAACATTTTTTTCGTTGTAACTAACGGCATAATTTTATACTCCTTTGTTAAACATTATTAGATTTAGTA
>JBJFHW010000113.1:0-18334 GCA_051893965.1 Acutalibacteraceae bacterium | reverse complement strand
CCCGCAACAAGCTATACCGACCCGTGGACATTCACTTCGAGCGACGGCCGCTTTGAAATGGATTTCAAGCCCGTCATTGACAGAAAGGCAAAAATCAGCCTGAAAGTGATTGAAACCGATCAGCATCAGGTATTCGGCAGACTGACCGGCAAGGCAATTCTTGATGACGGAACGGTGCTTGAGGTCAAAGACCTGATGTGCTTTGCTGAAAGAGTCAGAATGAAATATTAAGAAAAAGGTATAACATTTGTACTGTAAAAAAACAATTTATGTCACCGCAGCGTTTTGCGGTGACATTTTTTGCTTTTATAATTTTTAATTCTTAATTTTTTCTGATTACTATTGACAAAAGGGAAATTTAGGCATATAATCATGGCGAAAAGAAATTATTCTTTGGAATTTGAACGAAAGAGGTGGTTCATGAATCTTGACGTGATAAAACCAAATACCTAAGCTCCAAATTTCTTCAATCAAATATCAATCTGAAAAAGGTAAAACCGAATTCAGAAAACTTTTGTGTTTATTTTTATTTTTTTTAATTAATTATATCTTGACAGTATGGAAAATACCTCATATAATAGTTAAAAAGTGAAAAACACTCACTAAGAAAGAGGCGGTTATCAAATACTATTTATCAAATACAGGTTGAAAAAAACGGAAGACAAAACAAATGAAGAAAAAGGAGTTTATCTATGAAAAAACCAATAACCAAAAAATTACTTTCACTTATTGCCGTAATTGTTGCTGTTTGCATCTTTGCCACATCGGTATATGCAGTTGTCATAACATATTCCGATGTTGAAACAACACATCTTGTGGCACTTCCGACACGAACCATTGATGAAATCGATTATACCGGAGTTGGCGGAATTGCAACCGGAAAGACCAAGGATAGTATGTTTGTCTTAAAGGCAGAAAGACAGTCAGCAAGTGACGGCAGTTATACTTCACACGAGCAAAAAGCTTTGTTTTATGATTTTCCGGATATTGAAAATTTAAGCAACAGGCATTATTATACTCTGCCGTATGCCGGGCATGCAAACGGCATGGCGATTGATGACCAAAACATTTATGTTTGCGGTTGGACAACAATTGATGGTCATGTAGATAATCAAGAAAACAACGAGCACAATAACTGGATAATAATGATACCGAGAAAAATCTTCACCGAGCTTCGTAAGGGTCCGGACGGTGTGGATATGCCGAAAGACAACCGAAACACCGAAGAAGTTGAGGGTTATTCAATTTTATATCCAAAGGTAAAAAGTGTTGCCGCAGACGGAACCGTAACTTATTCCGATTATGAAAACGTCATAAACAGAATTACGCTTCACGGCAGTAACGGTAGCTTTATTATCGGTTATGAAAAAAATAATTTGAAAAGTGAAGATTATAATTTATTTACAACAGCAGAGCTTGAAACCTATAACGGTAAGACTTTGTTTGTTGTTTCGGAAAGTCCCGATGATATTTTTGCAGTTGAAAACAATATTGCTTACAAAAATGCAACGAATCAGGATATCTGTTATGCTCCCGGCCACGGTCTTTTTATTCCGAAGTGGTACGGCACTAATTTAAACGATGAATATTACAAACCAACAAAAACCGTTATTCTTTGGGCAGATATTGACGGAGCATACACAACAAGGACAATCGGAAATATGACCGTAAAATATTACATACCAAACAGAATTAATGTTGATAAATCCGGTTCAAAATATAACGGAAGTATTTACAAATTTGAAAGTTTTGAAATTGAATCCATTGCTTTCACCCAAGACGGAGATATGCTGTTTAGTTGTAATATCAGGAATACTGAAGAATATAAGAATATAGCAAATTATGCCGACAGTGTATTTAAGCTGACGCATGACAACGGACAACAGTTCGTTTTAAACTAATTTAAGGAGTAAAAACATATGAAAAACAAAAAAACAAGCAAGGTTATCACCGCTTTTTTGGCAATTGTGTTGACCTTGGCAACAGTTGTAACCTCATTTGCATATTATGATTCGAATAACAGAGAATATATAGCGGACGAGACAACAAAAATCATTGATAATGTTGTTTATGAACTGTATAACGCATACGATAAAGAAAAGATGCATTATGTAGTTGTAGAATTTGGACCAACAGCAAAAATTGCTGAAAAAATGACAGAAATCAACATAGTCAGTGAAATTGACGGAATTCCGGTTACAAAAATTGTTGGTACCGAGGATATATCCCCTTATAACAAATGTCCAAATGTAACCAAAATCACCATTCCGGACAGTATTACTTATATTGGAAGAGGAAGCTTCAGCGGATTGGTAAATCTTAAGAGCATTGAACTCCCGAAAAACCTGAAGGACATTGGCGCATGGGCTTTTGCATATATGGAAAAGCTGGAAGAAATCACAATTCCGAAAGGTGTGATTTCAATCAATGATTATATGTTTCACGGATGCAAAAACCTCAAAAAGGTAAATTTTGAGGGAGATGTTGTGTATATTGGAGCATTAGCTTTTGCAGCTTGTTCGAATTTGGAATATGTAACACCATGCACAAAGCTGAAGAATATTGGGGTAGGTGCTTTTGCAGGTTGCGAAAAACTGAAATATTTTTATTTTCCGTCAACACTTGAAAATATTGAAGAGCGAGCCTTTTTGAACACCGGTCTTACCTCTGTTACAATTCCGGCAAAGACAAAGCTTCATGGTGAAGAAACTTTTGCAAATTGCAAAAAACTGAAAACCGTTGTGTTCGAAAACAGAAAAGATAATTTACATATTGTCGATTATGCATTTGACGGCTGCACAGCACTTGAAACGGTTGTTCTGCCGACAAGCACGAATAAAATTGTAATTTGGCAAAGAGCGTTCAGAAATTGCTCCAAGCTCAAAAATATCGTAAACACGGGGGATATTGAGAGCATTTACGATGCGGCGTTTGCAAACTGCACAAGCCTTGAAAGTATCAAGTTTTCGTCAAAAATTAAAATAATAAGAGCAAAAGCATTCCAGGGTTGTAAGAAGCTTGGCAGTGTAACATTCACCGACAAAGAAAATGTTACGGGTACTTATTATAAAATGTCGGGCGTTACGAAGACGAACTTCTTTGATGTAAAAACATTCTCGGGAACACCCGACGGCATCAAGTTTTATGTTAAAAACACAACCGTTGCCAAAAAGCTGAAAACCGCTTTGAAAGGCTCGGGCGTTAAAAACGCAAAGATTTATATCAGTTCGTCAAGCAAACTGGTTTATAAAAATGTGAAATAAATTTACGCAAGTGTCACCGCAGCGTTTTGCGGTGACATTTTTTGCTTTTATAATTTTTAATACTTAATTTTTTCTGATTGCTATTGACAAATGGGAAATTCAGGCATATAATCATGGCGAAAAGAAATTATTCTTTGGAAATTGAACGAAAGAGGTGGTTAAGAAAAAATTGTTCAATTTAAAAAATAAAATTCAAAGGAGTAAAAACATATGAAAAACAAAAAAATATCAAAAGTATTTATTACAGCAGTTATTTTAGTATTATCGCTTTCTATAATAACTGTATTTGCTTCGTATGAGCACAAGGAAAATGATACGACAAAAATCATCGATAATGTTGTTTACACTTTGTCAAACGACAAAAAAGGCAATGCTTGCTATTATGTCAGTGAATTCGGTTATTCTGATCAGGTTGCAGCCAAAATGACCGAAATTAATATCGCAAGCGAAATTGACGGTATACCTGTAACAAAAATTGATACATACGGCCAAAACAGCCAAAAATTCAAGTATCCTTTGGTTGAAAAAATTGTTATCCCCGAAAGTGTAACCGAAATCGGTGAAAGCGCTTTCAGAGGTTTAACCGCAATCAAAAGCATTGATTTGCCGGATAATCTGAACAAAATCGGCAGAGCCGCTTTTTACGGATTGGAAAACCTCACCGAAATTTCAATTCCGAAAAATATTGGAGTTATCCCCGAAAAAGCTTTCGGAAAATGCACAAACCTGAAAAGAGTTGTTTTTGAGGGCAACGTTTTCGGAATAGACAATTATGCTTTTTATGAATGTAAGCAACTGAGTGATATTACGCAGTCCGAAACCTTGGATTACATAAACGAACGTGCATTTTACGGTTGCGAAAGCCTGAGATATTTTGAGTTTCCGAGCACGCTCGACTTCCTTGGCAGCTTTTCATTTTCCAAAACATCTTTAACAACAGTCAGTATTCCGGATGGTGTTATTTTGGAAACCTATGACAAAAAAGCCACCGGCGGTCAGTTTATGGATTGTAAAAAGCTCAAATCGGTTTTCTTTGAAGGACGTTTCTACTCACCGTATATTCCGAGATATTTTCTTGCTAATTGCGAATCACTTCAAAGCGTTGTTTTCCCGCCTGAAGCTTCCGGTATAACAATTTATGAATCTGCTTTCAAAAAGTGTGTATACCTCAGAACCGTTGCAAATTCCGAAAATATTGATTATATCGGTGCTGAAGCTTTTATGGGCTGTAAAAGACTCAAAAACATAACCTTGTCTCCGACAGTCTATTATATTGAAGACAAAGCATTTTACGGCTGCAAAAGTCTCACGGCTGTTTTCCTTAAAAAATATTATTGGGCCACTGACTATTTACCGTGTATTGATGCAGACGCTTTCGGCAACACATCTGACGGCATCAAATTTATGTTTGATAACGATCGAAAGGATTTTGCAGACCAGCTGAAAACGAATCTCAAAGGCTCAGGTGTTAAAAATGCAAGAATTTTCCTGCCGACAAATAAGCGCGTTTATAGCAGTATAAACGGATAAAAACATTAGAGTTTCTCAAAAGCCTAAAAAATAATAAAAAAACGATGTTCAGCTGAAGCATCGAAAGGAGAAATCATAATGAAAAAAACCAAATTTTTTATTTTACCAATAATCCTTTTAACTTTGTCATTAATCTTTATAACCGCTTCTGCAGGATCGGATAAAATTGAATATCAGGAATCGGAGACAATGAAGATTATCGGCAATGTTGTCTATTCCAGATGCGATTTTAAAAGCGGTAAATCATATTATACCGTTGTCGATTACGGTGCAAATGACGCAGAAGCCGAAAAAATGACTGAAATCTATATCGTTGATGAAATTGACGGTATACCCGTAACAAGTATCAGCGGATTCAAACTGGATAGTAGTTATGATGATGATGTATGTCAATATATTTATGAAGATCATCATATCTGCCCGAATGTTACAAAAATAACCATTCCTGAATCCGTAACATCAATTGGAAAAGATGCCTTTTCGGGACTGACAAATCTGTCGGAAATTGTGTTGCCCAAAAATCTCACGCGAATCGGATCTTCCGCTTTCCGTGGTTTGGAAAAACTTACACAGATCGTGATTCCCAAAAAAGTCAGATGGATTGAAGCAAATACTTTCAAAAACTGCACCGGATTAAAAAAAGTTGTTATTGAAGGAGATATTTTAGGTATCCGTCAAGAAGCATTTTATAACTGCAAAAGTCTTGAAGCGTTCCCGGATTGTACTCGCCTGAAATATATCAACAACTATGCTTTTTACGGATGCACAAAGCTGAAATCCATAAATCTGCCCGATACTCTCAAATATCTCGGATATGGCGCTTTTGGCGAAAGCGGTCTGACATCTGTTACGATTCCCCCAAAAGCCGACTTTGAAAGTTATGATGAAGACCATTGGGGCGGTGATTATGGAATTTTTGGCGGCTGTAAAAATCTTAAAACAGTTACATTCAAAGATTGTTCGGATGAAATTTACATTACAGAAAACGCTTTCAGAGATTGTACCGCTCTTGAAAAGGTAGTTTTGCCGAAGAGTGCTATGAACGTCGGTTTGATGGAGAGAGCGTTCTATAATTGTTCCAAGCTGAAAAGTATAGTGAACGCAGGGCGTATCGACTATATTGGCGAAGCGGCATTTGCAAATTGCACAAGCCTTGAAAGCATCAAGTTTTCTTCAAAAATCAAAATTATAAGTTCAAAAGCATTCTATGGATGTAAGAAGCTCAGCAGCGTAACATTCACCGACAAAGAAAATGTTGCGGGCGCAAGTTATAAGAAGCCGAACTCTTTTGATGCAAAAACATTTACGGGAACACCCGACGGCATCAAATTTTATGTTAAAAACACAACCGTTGCCAAAAAGCTGAAAACCGCTTTGAAAGATTCGGGCGTAAAGAACGCTAAAATTTATATCAGTTCGTCAGGCAAACTGGTTTATAAAAACGTGAAATAAATTTATAGAAGCGTCACTGCGAAGAAAAATCCGCAGTGACGTTTTTTTATTTGTATTATTCTGCTGTTTTCTTGACGAAATAAAAAATCAATTGTATAATAATAATGCGAGAAAATATATTTTACAGAAAGGAAACAAAGCGAAGGCGTTTTTACACCTGCGCGACAGACTTTAAAAATGAAGACAATCATCATCGGTGCAGGCGCAATCGGCGGCACGGTTGCAGTCCTGACAAAGGAAGCAGGCTATGACATCAGCATACTTTGTCACAGCGAAAAATCAAAAAAAGAAGTGGAAGAAAAAGGAATTTCTCTTTCCGGCGCTCTCGGCGAACACAACCAGAAATTTAAGTGCTTTTCGGATGTCGGCGAACTTGAAAAAGAATCGTTTGACATTTGCATCATTGCAACCAAATACGGTGCCATGGCTGAAACAGCACAGCAGATTCTGCCCTTTATTAAGCAAGACGGCCTTGTTGTGGGAATGCAGAACGGAATCTGTACCGCACAGCTTGCCGAAATCGTCGGCGAAAAAAGGGCGGTCGGCTGTATGCTCGGGTTCGGCGCAACAAGAATTTCGGCAACCGAGGTAAAAATGACGAGCAAGGGCGAACTGTATATCGGAATGCCAAACGGTTATCACCCCGGTATTCTTGATTATCTCAAAGAAATGCTCAGTGCTGTTCTGCCGACAAAAATTTCAGATGACATCACCCGTCAGCAATATTCCAAGCTGATTATCAATTCCTGCATCAACTCAACTGCCGCAATCACCGGTCAGACGCTCGGAAAAATTATTGATGACAGGCGCGCAAGAGATCTTTTCCTTGCCATTGCAAGAGAGGGAATGGCTGTTGCAAAAGCAATGGGTCTGGACGTTCCGAAATACGGCAAGTTTCTCGAATACAAAGCCTTGATGATTGCAAACAACAAGGTTTATAACTCCTTGTGCAAATATGTTGTCTGGCTTGTTTCAAAAATTGCCTATGCAGATGTGAAGCCTTCAACGCTTCAGTCGCTTGAAAAGGGCGAAAAAACCGAAATTGATATCTTTAACGGATATTTTGCGCAAAAGGGCGACGAATACGGTGCACAAACGCCCGTTAACCATAAGCTTACACAAATGATTCACGAAATTGAAAACGGCGAAAGAAAAATTACGCCCGATAACCTTGAAGAATTCAGAGGCATGATTTTCTGATGATCTTTTATCCTAAAACCTGCCTTATGAAAGGTCAGTCTGTTTTATGAGCACAAAAAAGAACAAAAATAAAAACGCAGACAAAAAACTCACTGCCGTGATCGTTTTTCTTTGCGCGTGTATTGTTTGCGCGCTTGCCGTTATTGTTGTAACCTTGTCAAAATCGGGAAACACGGCTGCTTTTACCCAAAGCGAAGCGCAGACTGCAAACGCGGCCTATCAAAGCGATTCTCAGACAGAAAAAGAAGAAACGCAGAACGCTTCTCAAACCGCAGAAGCGGCGAAAACCGAACAGCCGCAAACCGAAGCGGCGCAAACGCAAAATCAGGCAGCTATATCTGAAACAACGCAAATTCCTCAAACAACAACGGTTCCTCAGGTGACGGACAGCACTTCGATTGCACTTGCCGAAAGAGGAATCGGTTCGGTTTGCGGAAAAACCTATATTTCAAAAGAAACGGGAAGAAAGGTTGTTGACCCCGATACCGAAAACTGGAATCTTGTTGTTGTCAACAGCTCGCGTGAATATGTTTCCGGTTATGAGCCAAAGCTGAAAGAGGTTGTTTCGGGAAGCGGAAAATATCTTGATTACAGAGTGGCGCCCTATTATGACGCGATGTATAACGCCGCAAAAAAGGACGGAATCATTCTGACGCCTTATTCTGCCTACCGCTCTTATGACAGGCAGAAAAACAACTATGAAAATCTCACGGCAGAGTATATGACACGGTACAGCCTTTCCAAAGAAGAGGCGGCAAAAAAAGCGGCGACGGTCATTCTTCCGCCGGGAACAAGCGAACACAACCTCGGCCTTGCCATGGATATTTGTAATACCTATGATTCTTTTGCAAACACCGATGAATATGCGTGGCTTGCGGAGCATGCGCAGGATTACGGCTTTATTCTTCGCTATACCGCCGAAAAACAGCCGATTACGGGAATTGTTCCGGAACCGTGGCACTGGCGGTTTGTGGGCGTTGAAAACGCAAAGAAAATCAAAGCAAGCGGTTTGTGTCTGGAAGAATACCTTGATTCACTCGGGATTGAATACTGAACCGCCGTTTGAAATTTTTTGAAATTTACTATTGACAATTGCCTTTTGAGGTGATAAAATACTTACACAATAAAGCAGAACGCAATGTGTTCTCACCTTCGGAATTTCGTTTCCGCTCGGTTAAGATTTTTTCTCTTCGGGTATTGGTGCGTGAACGTAATTGTGCGTTCACGCTTTGATTTTTCTTTTTGAAAAATCGCCGAATGGAAACATTCAATAATTTTTCGGAGGTGTATGAACATCGCTATCAAAGAAATGCAAATCAACGAAGAAATCCGCGACAGAGAAGTAAGAGTTGTCTGTGATGACGGTGAAGTTCTCGGAATTATGTCTGCAGACGAAGCTTTGAAGATTGCTGATGAAAGGAATCTCGACCTTGTCAAAATTGCCCCGCAGGCAAAGCCGCCTGTGTGCAAGATTATGGATTACGGCAAATATCGCTTTGAACAGGCGAAGCGCGAAAAGGAATCCAAGAAAAATCAAAAGGTACTCGAAATTAAGGAAATCAGACTTTCTCTTAATATTGACACCCACGATTTTGAAACAAAGGTCAATCATGCAAAGAAATTCCTTGAAAACGGAAACAAAGTTAAAGTATCAATCCGTTTCAGAGGCCGTGAAATGGCTCACCCTGAAAACGGACTTGTAACAATGAGCAAGTTTTCCGAAGCATGTCAGGAGTTCTGCTCGGTTGAAAAGCCGGCGAAACTTGAAGGCAGATCAATGATGATGTTCTTGGCTCCCAAAAACAAAAAGTAATAAACAGGAGGAATTATCAATGCCTAAAATTAAAACTCACAGCGGTGCAAAAAAGCGTTTTAAGCTTTCAAAGAACGGTAAGCCGATGCGTGGCCATGCAAATAAGTCACACATTCTCACAAAAAAGAGCACCAAGCGCAAGAGAAATCTTCGCAAGGTCGAAGTTGCTGACAAGACCAACACAAAACAGATCAAACGTCTTGTTCCTTACAAATAATCTGATTTTTCAAAACAGTAACTTTTGACTTCAATAATATAACAACGGAGGTAATGAATCATGGCTCGTATTAAAGGCGCAATGATGACTCGCAAGAGAAGAAATAAAGTTTTAAAGCTCGCTAAGGGCTATTACGGATCAAAGCACAGCCTTTTCAAAACAGCAAAACAGGCTGTTATGAAATCAGGCAACTACGCTTACATCGGAAGAAAGCAGAAAAAGCGTGACTTCCGCCGCCTTTGGATCACAAGAATTTCCGCTGCCTGCAAGAGCAACGGCACAAACTATTCAACATTCATCAACGGACTGAAAAAAGCCGGCATCACACTCAACAGAAAAATGCTTTCTGAAATTGCAATTTCAGATCCTGCCGCTTTCACCGCACTTGTTGAACAGGCAAAAGCAGCTCTCTGATTTTTAAGAATAATGCGTCCGGGTTTCAATACTCGGGCGTATTTCGCATTTTAATCGCTTCAATTTTAGTTTGAAATTCAACTGTAAGGGGGTGCCGGAAATGACCGTTTCAATCAACAGCCCGTCTAACGAAAAAATCAAGCACACAGTCAAAATTGCCGCATCTTCCAGATACAGAAAAGAGTGTTCGCAGTTTTTCCTTGAAGGATTGAGACTTTGTTTTGACGCTGCAAAAAGCGGCAGCAAAATAAATTCTGTGTTCTTCACCGAAAAGGCTTTTGAAAAAAACAGCGAAGCCGTCGGCAAAATTATGCAGTGTGCCGCTTTGTCCTTTTGCATATCCGAAAGCGTTTGTGCAAAGCTTGCTCAGACGCAAAACAGCCAGGGCGTTTTCTGCCTTTGCGATTGTGATGAATCGGACGAAAAAAACGAAATTGATTACACAAAAAAATATATTGCCCTTGAAAGTGTTCAGAATCCGGACAATCTCGGTGCAATCAGCCGGACGGCGGAAGCTTTCGGGCTGGGCGGCATCATTTTAAGCGGCGGCTGTGATATTTATAATCCCAAGGCTTTGCGCGCTTCCATGGGCTCGCTTTTGCGCCTGCCGGTTATAAAAACAGATAACATGGCTTCCTTTTTGAAAGAGCTTGAAAAAAACGGCATGAAAATTTATGCAACAACGCCCGACAGCAGCGCAGAAAAAATCACAGAAGCCGATTTTTCGGGCTCTGCCGTCTGCGTAATCGGAAACGAGGCAAACGGAATCAGCGAAGAAGTCTTTGCCGTTTGTCAAAAAGTTACCATTCCCATGAGCGGCAGAACCGAATCGTTCAATGCGGCAACGGCGGCCGCTGTTACAATGTGGGAAATGGTCAGAAAGCAAAACTGACAGAGTAAAAAAGAAAGGACATTTACAGATCGGCTCTTTTTGAGCGGCTTCTGTATCACGGAACATTTTTGTGCATAATGATATATATTGGATCTGGCTGCAGAAAAGTCTCGGATTCGGCGCCCGGATCAATGATCTGGTGCGTTTTTACGGTTCGGCAAAAGAAATTTATGGAGCCGGTGAAGCTTCATGGCGTGAAAGCGGATTTTTCGGCAAAAGCTTATTTGATATAAATCCGTCGGGAATTGAAAGCATGAAAAGCACAAAGCTTTCTTCCTGTGAAAAGATTATAAGAGACTGCGAAGAAAACGAAATTCAGATCGTCACGCCCGAAAATGAAATTTATCCCCAAAACCTGAAGCATATAGCCGATTATCCTGCGGTTTTATATGTCAAAGGCGATTTGTCCTGCCTTAAAAACAAGCTTCCGATTGCCGTTATCGGAACAAGAAAGCCGTCTTCTTACGGAATTTCCGCGGCCGAAAAAATTGCAAGAGGCCTTGCAAAGCAAAAAGCGGTCATCATCAGCGGCGGCGCGCTCGGAATCGACAGCATTGCCCACAAAAGCGCGCTTGAAGAAAGCGGAAAAACGGTTCTGGTTATGGGTTGCGGTTACGGCGCAGGCTATCTGATGCAAAACGAAGCGCTTCGACAAAGCGTTTCGCAAAACGGTGCCGTCATTTCGGAATATCCGCCGTTTTTCAAAGCGTCGCTTTCATCATTTCCGAAAAGGAACCGAATCATTTCCGGAATTTCCAAAGGCGTTGTCATCATTGAAGCGGGTGAAAACAGCGGAACGCTCAATACTGCTTCGCACGCTGCAAAGCAGGGAAGAGACATTTTTGCCGTTCCCGGCGATATTTCAAGCGTTGCCTATGCCGGTTCAAACAAGCTTATCAGGCTCGGTGCAACGGCAGTTTTTTCCGCCGACGATGTGATGGGTTATTATTCCTATTCTCTCGGCGCAATCAAAGAAATGGAAAAAGACAGCCGAAAAGAGCCGTTCAGCGGTATTGATGAATTTGCTTACGGCAATAATGAAAAGCGAAAAAAGCCGGCGGCAAAAAAATCCGTTTCCGAAGAGAAAACGGAAAAAGCCGATGAAAACAAAGAGAACGAAACAAATAAATCAGAAAAAATATTAAAATTTAATCCCGAAAGTGTTTCCAAAAGTGCAAAATTAGTGTATAATCATATGTCAGACGAAGAAATGCAGCTTGATGACATAACGAGAAAGTGCGGTTTGCCCGTCAGAAAAGTGATTGCCGCTTTAACGGAACTTGAAATGGCAAATGCAATTATTTTGTGCGGTGCGGGAAGATACCGAAAAAAAGACGGCTGATTTTTAATTTGCTTTAAACAGCCGGTTTATGATTGAATGAAACGCCGCATAGTTTGGCAAAGAATTTTCGGAATTTGTGCGGCTTATAAAAATATATGAGATACCCGAAAGGTATAAAATGGTGAATACATGTCAGATTTAATTATTGTTGAATCGCCCTCAAAGGCGAAAACGCTCAAAAACTATCTCGGAAGCGGCTATACTATCATCGCTTCCAAAGGTCATGTCAGAGATCTGCCGCCGTCAAGGCTGAGCGTTGATATAAAAAAAGATTTTGCGCCTAAATATGCGATTGTCAAAGGTAAGGAAAATCTTGTCAAAGAGCTGAAATCGGCGGTTGCAAAATCGGATAAGGTATATCTTGCAACCGACCCGGACCGCGAGGGAGAAGCCATTTCCTGGCATCTTGCGTGTCTGCTCGGCTTAGACCTTGAAGAAAGCAACCGTGTAACCTTTAACGAAATTACCAAAACAGGCGTTAAAAACGGTATGGCTGCGCCGAGAAAGGTTGATATGGATCTTGTCAATGCGCAGCAGGCAAGGCGAATTCTTGACCGCCTTGTCGGCTATAAGCTCAGCCCCTTTGTTTCGCAGAAAATCAGAAGAGGTCTTTCCGCCGGACGAGTTCAGAGCGTTGCCATGCGCATGATCGTTGACAGAGAAAACGAAATCCGCGCTTTTGTTCCCGAAGAATACTGGACAATCGAGGGCAAGTTCCTTGATGCAAACAAGCATGTTGTTAACGCTTCGTTTTACGGCGACGAAACCGGCAAGGTAGAGCTGAAAAACGAAGAAGAGGCAAACGCAGTTCTGGCAAGACTGGAGGACGCACAGTTTGTTGTTCATTCGCTGAAAAAGGGCACAAAGAAAAAGAATCCGCAACCGCCGTTTATCACCTCCACTATGCAGCAGGACGCGGCAAGAAAGCTCGGCTTCAGCGCTTCAAGAACAATGAAAGTTGCTCAGGAGCTTTATGAGGGTGTTGAAATTGCGGGCATGGGTTCAGTCGGTCTGATTACCTATATGAGAACCGATTCACTGCGTATCTCCGAAGAAGCAAGAGCGCAGACCGACGCTTTTGTCAGAAGAACCTACGGCGATAAATATATGCCCGAAAAGCCGAGATATTTTAAATCAAGAAGCAACGCACAGGACGGTCACGAAGCTATCCGACCGTCCTCGGTTGAACTGACGCCCGAAAAGGTGAAAAACAGCCTTTCGTCGGATCAATATAAGCTTTATAACCTCATCTGGCGCAGATTTGTTGCAAGCCTGATGGCGCAGTGCGTTCAGAACACCGCCAAGCTTGAAATCAAGGCTTTCAAAGAAAACGAAAACGGCTACTGCCTTTTTACCGCAAGCGGTTATTCCATCAGATTCGACGGCTTCACGGTGCTTTATGAAGGTGCGGACGAAAACGAAAACAGCAAGCTTCCCGAGGGCATCTGCCAGGGCGATAAATTCAAAAAGAAAGATATTCAAAAGAATCAGCACTTCACGCAGCCGCCCGCAAGATACAGCGAAGCAACGCTGATTAAAGCGCTTGAAGAAAACGGCGTCGGCAGACCGAGCACATATGCCACGATTATTTCTGTTATCACAAAGCGTGAATATGTCAATAAGAAAAACAAACAGCTCATTCCGACGGAACTCGGCGAAGCAATCACAAAGCTTCTTTGCGAAAAATTCCCGAATATCGTCAACACAAAGTTTACCGCTCAAATGGAATCGGGACTGGACAAGGTCGGAAGCGGGCAGGAGGATTATATAAAACTGCTTCATTCTTTCTATGATGATTTTGAAAAAAATCTTCAAAGTGTCAAGGAAGAAATGAAAGATGTTAAAATCAAGCTTCAGGAAGACCAGACGGACATTCCGTGCGAAAAATGCGGAAGAATGATGGTTGTCAAGGTCGGCAGATACGGAAAATTCCTTGCCTGCCCCGGCTATCCCGAATGTAAAAACACAAAGCCGTATGTTGTTGAAACCGGTGCGGTCTGCCCGAAATGCGGCGGCAAGG
Source organism: Acutalibacteraceae bacterium (assembly GCA_051893965.1). Lineage (GTDB taxonomy): Bacteria > Bacillota > Clostridia > Oscillospirales > Acutalibacteraceae > UBA6857. The sequence continues at coordinate 4,191 of JBJFHW010000113.1, read as the reverse complement.
TTATTTCAAGAAAATCAAAGCGAGGATATACCTTCTTCGGCTGTGACAAATGGCCGGATTGCGATTTCATGACATGGGATAAGCCGACAGAAGAAAAATGTCCGAATTGCGGAAAGTCGCTTTTCAAAGGCAAGGGCGGCGTGCTTTCGTGTCTTGATGAAAAATGCGGCTATCAGACCAAGGCGAAAAAAAGCAAAGAATAACATAAAAAGGGGAAAGATGAGAGTGGAAATTACCGTTATCGGTGCAGGGCTTGCAGGCGTTGAAGCTGCGTGGCAATGCGCAAACGCAGGTTTAAAGGTGAATCTTTTTGAAATGAAGCCGAAAAAGTTTTCTGCCGCCCATTCACTTGAAACTTTTGCCGAACTTGTTTGTTCCAATTCGCTCAAGGCAAGCCGGATTGAAAGCGCCGCCGGACTTCTCAAAGAAGAAATGCGCCGCCTTGGTTCGGTCTGTATGCAGTGTGCACCGCTCTGCAGTGTTCCCGCCGGCGGAGCGCTCGCGGTTGACAGAGATAAATTTTCGGTTCTTATCACCGAAAAAATCAGAGGGCACGAAAACATCACCGTTATCAACGAAGAAGTGACCGAAATTCCGAAAGACGGCATTGTGATTGTTGCCGCAGGACCGCTTGCAAGCGAAAGGCTCAGCGAAAACATTGCGTTGCTTTGCGGAAATTCGCTTTCTTTTTACGATGCCGCCGCGCCGATTGTTACGGCGCAGAGTATTGACGGCGAATGTTCCTTTGCCGCGTCAAGATATGACCGCGGCGGCGATGACGATTATATCAACTGCCCGATGAACAAAGAGGAATATGAAGCGTTTTATGAAGCGTTAATCAGCGCCGAAAGCGCCGAGCTTCATTCCTTTGACAAAAGAAAAGATGTTTATGAGGGCTGTATGCCGATTGAAGTGATGGCTGCAAGAGGGGCGGACACCATGCGTTTCGGCCCGCTCAAACCCGTCGGACTTCGCGACCCGAGAACAGGACACCGTCCGTGGGCTGTGCTGCAGCTGAGAAAAGAAAACAGCGCCGGAACAATGTATAACCTTGTCGGCTTTCAGACAAATCTGAAATTCGGCGAACAAAAGCGTGTGTTTTCCATGATTCCTGCGCTGAAAAACGCAGAATTCGTCAGATACGGCGTGATGCACCGCAACACGTTTATTGATTCACCCAGACTTTTAAACAGTGATTTCAGCTTCAGAAAAAGAAACACGCTGTTTTTTGCCGGTCAGATTACCGGCGTTGAGGGCTATATGGAATCCGCTTCGTCCGGAATTCTTGCAGGAATCAATGCTGTCAGAACCGCAAAAGGGGAGAAAACGCTGACACTTTCAAACACAACCATGATGGGTGCGCTTTCTCGGTATATCAGTGACCCGAGCGTGAAAAATTTTCAGCCGATGGGTGCAAACTTCGGTGTTTTACCGCCGATTGAGCCGAAAATCAAAGATAAAAAACAACGATATGCGGCGCTTTCCCAAAGAGCGCTGGAAGATCTTGAAAAAGACCTTTCGGCTTTCAGAAGCCAAATGCCGTAAAAACATTTAATCCGTCAAAGCATTTTAATATAGCAAATTTTTCCGATCAGGTCGGCACGGCATTGTTCGGAATAAAAGGAGGTTCAAAAAATGTTTGATGAATTTCAAAAGGAAATAGGCTACACGTTCAAGGATATTTCGCTTCTTGAAACCGCGTTTACCCATTCGTCCTATGCCAACGAAAAACAGCTTTCAAGGCAGTGCAACGAACGTCTTGAATTTTTGGGCGATTCGGTGCTGGGTGTTGTCAGCGCAGACTATTTCTATCACAACCACAGCAATCTTCCCGAGGGAGAAATGACCAAAAGAAGAGCAGCATGCGTTTGCGAAAAATCGCTTTTCGGTTTTGCAAAGGAAATCGGTATTGGCAAATACATACTGCTCGGAAAAGGTGAGGAGCACACAGGCGGCAGAAACCGTCCGTCCATTCTTGCCGACGCTTTTGAAGCGGTTATTGCCGCCATTTATCTTGACGGCGGCTTGGAGGAAGCACGAAAATTCATTTTGCGCTTTCTGAAAGAAGCCGCAAAAAGCACGCCGAATTTCAACGATTACAAAACCGCTTTGCAGGAAATCATTCAAAAAAATCCCGATGAACATTTAACCTATGTTCTTGTCGGCGAAAGCGGCCCCGACCATAACAAGCGCTTTGAAGTTGAGGTGCACCTTAACAGCAACGTTATCGGCACGGGCATCGGAATCAGCAAAAAGGGTGCGGAGCAGGCAGCTGCCAAATCTGCGCTTGAGCTGATGGGAATAACTTTATGAAGCATGTGAATGTTGCTTTGTTCGTACCCGATGAGGGGTGCCCTCACCGCTGCAGCTTCTGCAACCAAAAAACAATTTCGGGAAGCACAAAAAAGCTTTTGCCGCAAGATGTGCAAAGGGCAGTCTCGGTTGCTTTAAAAAGCAATTTTGAAAGCGGTAACGGCGAAATCGCGTTTTTCGGCGGCAGCTTTACCGCAATTGAAAAAGAGTATATGCTCTCTCTGTTAAAAGCGGCAGAGGGCTATGTCAGACAGGGACTTTTCAAAGGAATCAGAATTTCCACTCGCCCCGATTGCATTGACAGCGAAATTCTGCAAATTTTAAAAGAGCACGCGGTTTCTTCCGTTGAACTCGGCTGTCAGAGCATGAGCGATAAAGTTCTCGCCCTTAACGAAAGAGGTCACAGTGCCGAAGCTTGCGTTCATGCGGCAAAGCTTATCAAAAAAAGCGGTTTTGAACTCGGACTTCAGATGATGACGGGACTTCTGGGCGACACGGACGAAACGGCAACCCAAACAGCAAAAAAAATAATAGATCTTGCGCCCGACACCGTGCGGATTTATCCGACCGTTGTGCTTGAAAATACAAAGCTTGCAAAGCTTTATGCAAAAGGCGAATATCAGCCGCAGACGCTTTCTCAGGCGGTGAATCTGTGCGCAAAGCTTCTTCTGATGTTCCATGAAGCAAACATACCCGTTATCAGGCTCGGGCTTCATTCGGGCGGAAATGTGGAAGACGGCTATATCGCAGGCGCCTATCATCCGGCTTTCCGGGAACTTTGCGAAAGTAGAATTTATCTTGACAAGGTTTTGTCTTTGCTCAAAGAACAGAACATAAAACCGGGAGAAATTGAAATTTCGGTCGGTTCAAGATACGTTTCTCAGCTTGTCGGACAGTCAAAAAGCAATATTAAATATCTGAATGAAAAGGGCTACAAAGTTAAAATTAAACAGGTTGAAACACTGAAAAAATATCAGGCGCAAATCAACAGGACAACTTTTGAATAAAGAAAACAAGGAAAAAACGAGATGATTTTAAAAGCACTTGAAATGCAGGGGTTCAAATCTTTCCCCGAAAAAACAACGCTTACCTTCGGCAAGGGTATCACCGCCGTTGTGGGACCGAACGGAAGCGGAAAAAGCAACATTTCAGACGCGGTCAGATGGGTGCTCGGCGAACAGTCGAGCAAATCTCTTCGCGGCTCAAAAATGGAAGATGTCATTTTTGACGGAACCAAAGTGCGCAAGGCCTATGGTTTTGCGCAGGTCACTTTGCGCCTTGATAACAGCGACAGGTCGATTGCGTCCGTTGACAGCGACGAGGTTGCGGTTACAAGAAGATATTTCCGTTCGGGCGAAAGTGAATATAAAATCAACGGAGAAAACGTCAGATTGCGTGATGTTAATGAGCTTTTTATGGATACGGGTCTTGGAAAAGACGGCTATTCCATGGTCAGTCAGGGCAAAATTGCCGATATGATTTCGGGAAAAGGCAGTGAATGCCGCGAAATGCTTGAAGAAGCGGCGGGAATTTCGGCATACAGATACAGACGTGCCGATTCACTGAAAAAACTCGCTCAGGCAGAGGACAACCTTGTCAGACTTCGCGATATTCTTGCCGAACTTGAAAGCCGCATCGGGCCGCTGAAAACGCAAAGCGAAAAAGCGGAAAAATTTCTTGTGCTTTCGGCTGAAAGAAAAAATCTTGAAATCGGTCTGTGGCTTTATAACATTGAAAATCTGCGCTCCCAGCTGATTAAGCAGGACGATAAAATCATCGTTGTCAACGCGCAGTATGAAAAAGCGGAAAACGAGCTTTCGGAAATTGAAAGAAAAATTGAAGAGGCTTTTTCGGCTTCTCAGAATATCACCGCTTCCA
>JBJFHW010000112.1:0-3884 GCA_051893965.1 Acutalibacteraceae bacterium | reverse complement strand
ATATAAGGGCAAAGTGGTGCTTCGTGTGCTCGATCACTGTGATATTTACGGCCTGATTGTCGGAACCTTTGCACCGATTGCACTGACCGGTCTTCGGGAAGTAAATCCCGTTATGGCATGGGTTTCGTTGGGACTGGTTATGCTCACGGCGGTTATCGGAACGGTGTTTACGGCAATTGACTTTTCAAAATTCAGGGTGATTTCATACGGCGCCTATTTTGTTGCCGGCTGGAGCGTCATTATGACCGTCAGACAAATGCTTGCCGCTTTTTCGGCGGAATTTATCGTGCTGCTGATTGTCGGCGGTGTGGTGTATACTTCGGGAATGATATTCTATGCGCTGCAGTGCAAGGGCTATCAATATTGCCACTGCATCTTTCATCTGTTTATTCTTGCAGGTTCGGTTATCCATTTTGCTGCGATATTCAAGTATTGTATCTGATAAAAAAACAATAAAGCCCGCAAATTGCGCTGCAGATTCATGTGTTCGCAGCAAAATTTGCGGGTTTAACTTTATTGGTATTGATGTTATACGGCGTTTTATTCATCTTCGCAAAGGCTGATGCGGTATTCGGCGTCATAATCCTTTAAGCTGATGGAATTTTTTGCGCCTTTCTTCATTTTGTAAAGCTTTGAAGATTTTATCGTCAGCTTATCCTGACCGAGATACATTCCCTGCGCCTGAAGATAAAGCTTGTGACGGCTGTATCGCTTTTCAAAGCTGTCATAATTTCTTGCACTGTCGGGCGTCCAGGCGTTTTCCGAAAGAGCCGGAACTCTCGGCGCAAGCTTGAAGAAAAGCTGTTTTTCGCTGTCTGTCCATTCCGACCAGTTTTCACCCTCAACGCCGAGAACACTGTCAAGATTTTCTTTCGGAACGTTGTTTGAGACGGGGTTGAAGTTATAGGTGTTTTTAACCTTGACCATGCTGTACGGCATATCGAAATAAAACGCGCGGTGACAGCTCATGATGACTTTTCCGCCCTCTTTGAGGTGGGTTGTGACATTCTTGTCTTTTTGCGGCGTCCAGTACTGAACGGTGATGTCTCTGCTGATGCCTTTTGCTTTGAGTACCTCGTTCCAGCCGATGGGAATTTTGCCGATGGAAAGCAAATGCTCGCTGAGCCTGTTTGAAAAATAGCCCTGAAGCTCGGTTGCGTCTTTCAGATTTTCCCGCTTCATTTTTTCCTGACAGTGCGGACATTTTTCCCATTCCTCTGTGGGTGCTTCATCGCCGCCGATGTGGAAATATTCAAACGGGAACATGGCCGCCACTTCGTCAATGACATCTTTAACGAAGTCATATACCTCCTCTTTGCCGAGACAAAGCGTTCGGTTCCAGCTTTTGTTGCCCTGCATTTCGGGAATTTTTCCTCCGAAATAATAAGGCACACGGCAGGGAATTTCCCGGCACGCAAGCTCGTTATAGCAGGCAAGAACAGCCGCACAATGCGCGGGAAAATCAACTTCGGGAACAATTTCAATGCAGCGTTCTTTTGCATAGCTTACAATTTCCGCAACATCTTCTTTGGTATAAAAGCCTTCAACGGGAACATCGTCTGTTTCGGTGCAGTTCCAGTTGTGCAGCTGGCTTTTGCTCCTTTTGCTTCCGATTTCGGTCAGAAGCGGATATTTTTCAACCTCAATGCGCCAGCCCTGATCGTCGGTCAGATGCCAGTGGAAAATGTTCAGCTTATACATCGCCATAAAATCAAGCAGGCGCTTTACGGTTTCTTTTCCGAAAAAGTGGCGGCTTTCATCAAGCTGTAAACCGCGCCAGCGGTATTTCGGCTTGTCGCAGGAAATTTTGACATATTGGCAGGCAAGACGCTTTTTGTCTTTTAAGTCTGTTTCAAAAAGCTGTCTGAGCGTTTGCGCGGCATAAAAAGCGCCGTTATAGTCTGAAGCAAAAACACGCACACCGCCTTTGTCAATAATTAATGAATAGCCCTCTTTTTCCTCGCTGTCGTCATAAATGAAGCTGATTTGCGAGGGCTTTTCGCTTTTTTGGAAAGTGATGTCCAGAATTTGTTCGCACATTTTGCTGACACATTCAAGCTCGGGACTGAAAAAAAACGAAACATTGTTTCTGTCGAATGAATAATAATCGTTTGTTGTGATCAAGTTTTCGGGCATTGGAATCAGATGGATCATTTGGTTTTCCTTTCCTTGTTTGAAACGGCAGTTTTTTCAACTTTTTTGTTGTCAATGATATTATGAAGCCCTTGCCAGTGAAGTCTGCGTTTTTCAAATTTCAGAACCGAAAAAGCAGAAGAAATTTTTCCGGGAAGAGCTTTTTTCACATTTGAATATGAAAGCGGAATTGTTTTAATCAGCTGATAATAAGCGGGAAGCTTGTTTTTGAATTTTTCAAAAGATTTGTTTTCTTTTTTTGTCCAGGCACTTTCACTCATCGCCGCAAGGCGGGGAATAAGCAACCGCCCGGCTTTTTCGATGTCGGGAACATATTCCGTCCAAAGACAGCCTTCAACCCCCAAAAACTGATTTTCTTCAAGACCGCCGACAAACGGCTCAAATTCATAGCATTGTTTAAGATCTGTTGTTCCGTAGGGAAGATCAAAATAATAGGCCGAAGATGAGGAAGCAATCATTTTTCTTTTGGATTCTGAAAGGCTTTCGGCATCCGGTTTTTCGTTCCAGAACTGCCATGTGATGTCCGGATCAATTTCGCTTTTTTCGTCGTCGTTCCACATAATGACGTCAAAGCCTTTTTGTTTTATATACTTTGCAATCCGGTTTATATAATAGAAATAAAGCTGTTTTTCGTTTTCAAAGCCCTTTTCTTTCATAAGAGCCTGACAGTGCGGACAGATTTTCCATCTTGTCTGCATAACCTCGTCGCCGCCGATATGGATAATTTTATCGGGGAACATTTCACAGATTTCGCCAAAAACCGAAAACATGAATTCAAAGGTGCTTTCTTTTCCGATGCAAAGCACATCGTGCTTCACGCCGGAATGTGTGGCGGTTTCAAGCTGCCTTTCAAAGCAGGAAAGCTCCGGGTAGGCGGCGATTGCCGCAACAACATGGCCGGGAGAATCAATTTCGGGAATCACTTTGATAAAGCGGTCGTTTGCATAAGAGACAATATCTTCAATGTCCTGCTTTGAATAAAATCCTCCGTGTGGTCTTTTATCGAAGTTGGTGTAAGCGCGGTAGCCGCCGACCTGAGCGAGCAGAAGATGGCTGTATAATTCAACGCGCCAGCCCTGATCGTCGGTCAGGTGCATATGAAAACGGTTGAGCTTGTGAAGCGCCATGGTGTCAAGCAAGAGCTTTACATCTTCCACGCTGAAAAAATAGCGTGCGCTGTCAAGCATAAAGCCGCGCCATGCATAAAGCGGCTCGTCATCAATTTCAAGCATCGGCAGACAAAGCTGCCCCTGAAGCAAAAGCTGTTTGAGCGTCTGAACGGCATAAAAAGCGCCTGCCGCGTCCGAAGCGGAGATGAAAACATTATCGTAATCGGTTCTGATGCGATAGCCTTCGCTTTTGATTTGGCAGTCTTTTTCAAAAGTGATAAGACCGATACCCATTCCGTCGGGAGACATTTCAAAGTTTTTTTCAAGAAACAGCATCAGATCGTCATGCGCGCGCTCAAAGCCGTCAAGGCACATAACCGAGCTTCCGTCATTGAGCCGGAAAACCGTCTGGTCGGAAAGAATATTTATTTTTTGCGGTTGAGGGATGATTGAAAAGTTCATAATAATCTAATTCAAATGAGAAATTTTTTAGTGTGGAGGTTATATAAGTGTGGAGTTTTTATCAGTGTGGAGTTTGGAGTGTGGAGTGTGGAGTTAAACCTCTTTTAAGTTTGTGCAGTAGGGACACGGCGTGCCGTGTCCGCACAAAGCGTTAAAAAA
>JBJFHW010000111.1:0-18379 GCA_051893965.1 Acutalibacteraceae bacterium | reverse complement strand
TTTTTCATTGAGGCTGTTTGTGTTTATATGGCTTTTGTTACTGCACGGCGGAGATTTCGGTTTTCACTGCGCTTTTGTTTTTGATTCTCATGGAAACAAAAAATTCATGCTTTTCGTCGCTGATATTCTTGCTGAAAGCGGCAATCTGAAGCGCCATGTTGTGCGTCCATTTGTCAATTTGAAAGTGTTCAAAATACGGCAGGGTGATGTCTTCAAATTTCAGCAGTGCGCGGGCAAAAAACTCGGCTCTTTTTCGGTTTACATCAATATTTTCACTGTTCATGCCGCAAACATAATCCAGCCAGAACGGCAGATACTCTTCTGAAAAGAAATAAAGCGACATGAAATTAATTGCAATGATCTGAGCAAAGGGATTTTCCGAACTTGCCCAAGTGCAGATTTGTCCGGTAAGCTCAGGCTGACGGCTTTTGAAAATTTTCGGTCTCAGCTGTTCGCAGGTTTCTTCGCTTTCGATATACGGCAGAAATTCATCAATCATTTTTACGCAGGAGGAATATTTTCCTTTGCCGGAAATGATTCTTGCATGAAGGTCATTTTCTTCAAGATAGGTATGCGGAAGAATTTTTGCAAAATCGGGCGCTTTGTTATCTTTGATAAGCCTTGCGGCATAGGAGCAGACGCGTTCGGGCGAAACACCGATAATTTTTTCGGGGTCAACGTCAGGGTTCTTTTTGATTTTTTTATCCCTTAATTTTGCGTCGCTCATTTTGAAAAGTGCAAACTGAATTTTTTGTTCAAGCGTCTTTTTCACTCTCGGTTTCCGGATTCTGTTTGTGTGTACCTTGTGTCCGTGCTCAAGGTCAAAAGTGCAAAGATTCTTTTCGATGTCAACGCCGCTTTCGATATAGTTAAGCATCAGCCTTGCACAGCCCTCGCTGTCGCTTAAAGCGTTATGGTGGTCAAGACCGCCGAAACCGATGTGCCCGCAAAGAACATCAAGGCTGTGTTTTTCAAGATAGGGATAGCAAAGAAGACCGAGGTCGCAGGTGCAGGCGTACGCAACCTTATCAAGCCAGGGAATGTTATAATGTTTCAGGCAGGCAGACAGCGCCATCAGGTCGCAGGCGGCGCCGTGAGCAACAAGCAGTCCGCTTTCCATTATCTCTTGAATTTCCGGCCAGAATTCGGCAAAGGTCGGTTTATCGGCAACCATTTGCGGCGTGATACCGATCAGGTCAACAATGAAAGGGTCAAAATCGGCTTCGGGATTAATCAGTGAATAGATTTGTTTTGTAATTTCGCCGTTTTCAACAACCGTAATGCCGATTGCGCTGATTCTTAACGATGACTGGCTCGGCATTTCAACATCAAAAGCAACAAATTTATTAAGCATTCAAATCGCCCCGAAGCTGTGTTTTCCTTTCGGAGCTATCCTCTCTTTTTGTTTATTTTACAGCTTTTCTTAGGGGAAGCATATGCGTCACCCTATGCGAAAATATTTACCGAACAACAGTATAGCAGAAAAGTGTTGTTCTTTCAAGATGCAGAGGCTTGTGCTTTTTAAATCTGTATAAGAGGTTTCCGGCTGACAAAATTTGACAAAATAAAAATTAGACTATATAATAAAAGAGCAGTCGAAATGACTGTCTCAGGGTACTACGAGCAGATAAAAGCCGAACACGATACGGTTTTAAGCGATATATTTTCGCCGATACTGCGGCAGAAATGCTCGAAATGCGTAAGCATTTCTGCGCTTTCTTTCTTGTCTCGACAAAAATCTATTCGCTTAAAACTTCGCAGAACCTGAAAGCAAATATTTTGCGTTCATTGTGCAGATTTGAGCCGCAGACATACTGCCGTATGTTAAGGCGAAAAGCTGTGCAAGGTGCGTAAAATATTTGTTTTCAGGCGTATCGTGTTCGGCTTTTGTCTGCTCATATAACGGTAGGCGGTTACAAATCAGCCCTCGAAAGGGGGCGATGCTTATGCAGTATGTTACATATGAAAATCTTTTTGCATTTTCACTTGTAGTCATAGGTATTATTGAATTAACAATAATAATTCGTGAGCATAAAGATAGATAACCGCCCTAGCTACCAACTTGGCGGTTATCTATTTACTGTCATATCTGGGGCTTGTAACCGCTTATCGCAGTACCCTTTGTATTTATATTATACCACATAACTGCATTTTGTCAAGCCGATTGAGGAATAACGCTGCATTCGCGGGCGAAATTTTCAAAATCGGCTGATTTAATCCCGCGTGAGCATGCAAGCGGTGCTTGCTGCATTTTGTCAAGCCGATTGAGGAATAACGCTGCGTTCGCGGACGAAATTTTTCAAAATCGGCTGATTTTATCCCGCGTGAGCATGCAGGCGGTGCCTGCCGCATTTTGTCAAGCCGATTGAGGAATAACGCTGCGTTCGCGGACGAAATTTTTCAAAATCGGCTGATTTTATCCCGCGTGAGCATGCAGGCGGTGCCTGCCGCATTTTGTCAAGCCGGTTGAGGAATAACGCTGCATTCGCGGGTGAATTTTTCAAAGCCGGCTGATTTTATCCCGCGTGAGCATGCAAGCGGTGCTTGCCGCATTTTGTCAAGCAGACAAGGTGCGTTTTTTGTTTTGACAAAATAACAATTAAACGATATAATAAAAACGCAGTCAAAAGACTGCCTTTGGGTACTGTTCATAACGGTAGGCGGTTTACTCCCGTAAGGGAGGTGATAACATGATTACATTGACGGAACTTTGTTCATGTGCAATGGTTATAATTGCTGTTATCTCTCTGTGTTACACCATTTTTTCAAAGTAACATAGCTTAGTTTTTAACATAAAAATTAAGAAACACCGCCATCTTCCAAATCACGGTGTTTCTTAAAACTCGTAATCTTGGAGTAACCGCTTATCGCAGTACCCTTTGTATTTATATTATACCACATAACTGCACTTTGTCAAGGGTGACAAGGTGCGGCTTTTGATTGATTTATTCCAAATTCACACCATGTTTTGGAATCTGTCAAAATAACCAACAAAATTTGAAAGACTTCGTAAATATTTTTAATGGATAATGACTTGACAATGAACCCAAAACAGTTTAATATTAATTATGTATCATAGGCTGATTATATGGTGGAAAAGCAAAATTTTCAAGCTGTTTTTCAGCCGGTGCAAATGAGCTTTTGTTTGCTTTTTTGCATTATCATTCTTGTTTGCTTTCGTTTTTTTGAAAGCATTACCCACTTACCCGGAGCGGCGCTCCGTTCATCATAGATTCAACATAGATTAACTCAAACAAGGAGGAATATTTATGAAAAAATTCATAAGAACAGGAAAGAAAACACTTGCCGTTTTCATGGCTGCGCTCATGGTTATGACTGCATGGGTGTTTGTTGAACCGTTGACCGCCAGCGCGGCTACGGCGGGCTCATATTATGTTTTGATTTCTTATAAAATTGTGACTGCAGGTGCGTGTGACGCCTATTCGGGTTACGGAAACAAGCCCGACAATATGCTTGGTATTTCAATCGGTTATAAAGCCAATAACGGCACGGATTCAACTGAGAAATATTACGATATTGACTTAAAGAGCACTTCGAATTCTGAAGGCACTTATACCACAGACGCAACAGTTGCCGGTTTTCCGACGTTAATTTATATGGCAATAGATAATGACAATGCATTTAACGCGCAGAAAGCTCAGATCACAAAAGTTCAGATTGGCAGTTCTTCAAGTAATCTTACAACAATTTGGACGGGTACACTTCAGGTTACAAGCCGTACAAATCCGTATGCTGCGTCAATAGCATTTAATTCAAGTTCGGCGACAAGCCCGACCACAAAGAAAAACTACTATAACTCGGACAGTGACACTTATGTCAGTACAACATCTGCCAACTGGTCGGCTCCGACTGCAACAACGGTTTCATTCCTTTCCGGAGTAACCTCAATCACTATTCCGAAAACCGGTGCAAGTGACTATTCAACCTCATATACAGCCGGAGTTTATGACCAGTATGGCGTCAGAATGACATATGAACCCACCTATTACGTCAGATCTACTGCTCCGACTTCCGCACAGACTTCTTCAAGCGACATTACAGGTGTAACAATGACTTCGGGAACAAGCAGCGGAACGTTGAAAGTTACCTCTGCTGCTCAGATGCAATCAGGCGACAGCAAAAGTGTTTATGTTCATGCCGTGTATGGCACAAAATATGCGAACCGTACGGTTACTTTGAATGACCCGACATATACATTCACATTTTACAACACACACGGCGGAACTCCGTCTCCGAGCGCCAACACAACCTCTTCAAAGAAATATTATAACACCTACGGTTCAACACCGTCAGGAACAAGAACAGGCTTCACTTTCAAAGGATATTACCGTGACAGTGATGTTGCCGATTCTTATGAAACAGACAACACAAGCGGAAAGACACAGCTGACTTCCTCAACACCTTATGACGGAGATTATAAATGGTATGCCGCATGGCAGGCAAATCAATATACGGCAACATTCAAGTATTATGATTCAAGCTATACCCTCCAGACAGTTACCCAGACCGATTATTACGGCAGAACACTGAATTTCCCGTCGGTTCCGGCAACCGTTGATAAGGATGACTATAGATATACATACACAGGCTGGGATCCTGCAGACACAACCATGCAGGCAAGCAACAAAACCTATACGGCTGTTCAGACAGCAACATTTGTTAAGGCCGACCTTACAGAGCTTCAGGCTCAGATTGCCGCGGCAAATGCGGCTATCGCAAGCACAACCTGGACAGACGGCGGCTACACAACGGCTTCCATGAACACCGTTCAGAATGCTTTGAGTATAGCAAATTCGCTGAATAAGGACACCACCGGCAGAACACAGCAAGACGCTGTTGATACTGCGGCAAGCAATCTGAAAGCGGCAATTGCGGCTTTGGAACTGAATACCTATTCGGTAACATTCTATAACGCCGACGGAACAATTATAAAAGTTCAAGCCGTTGAATACGGTAAAGATGCAACCGCTCCGGCAAACCCGGCAAAAAACGATGATGAAACCTATCATTATACCTTCAAAGCCTGGGACACAGCTTTCACAAATGTAAAATCAAACCTTGATGTCAAACCGACATATACCAGTGCTGAACATACCTGGGGCACACCGGTTACTGAAGCGGCAAACTGCCTGCACGGATCAGGAACAACCAAAACCTGCACCGTCTGCGGACGCGTTAGCGCAACATATGATGACACACTCGGCAGTCATGTCAAGAGCGCAAGCTATGCTGTTGACACACAGCCGACCTGCACAGCAACCGGAACCGGTCACTATTACTGCACGGTCTGCGGCACAAGTCTTGACACAGTAACCATTCCGGCAAAGGGACATAGCTACACGGTCAATGTTACAAAAGCAGCAACCTGCACAACGACCGGCACAAGAGAAATTAAATGTTCTGTTTGCGGTCTGACAACAACCGAAACCATTCCGCTTGTTCAGCATGATTATGCACAGGTTGGTGACACAGTTACCGCAACCTGCGCTCACGGCAGCTACAGAACCATGAAGTGCAATAACTGCACCTCAACCTATAAAGAATATCTCAGCGATCCCGTTGCACACGACTGGCAGATTACCGTTACACCCGGTTCAGCCGGCGTTAACGGAAAAGTTGAATTCAAATGTTCAAAATGCGGTGAAACCTATACAAAGGAAATTCCTTATAACGGACACAACTATGAAACAGCTGAGCTTACCACCGCTCCGACCTGTGTAACACCGGGCGTAATTACAGTCAGCTGTACCGATCCGGGCTGCACATCAACTTATACCGCTTCTGTTCCCGCAACAGGCGAACATGTTCTGACAACAACCATCACTCTTGCAACCTGCACAGCGGAAGGCTCCATTGTTGAAAAGTGCAAGAACTGCACCTATTCAAAAACAACAACCATTCCCAAAGCACAGCACAATTACGAAAAAGTTGCCGCTGAATCCGTTTCGGCAAACTGTGCACACGGCGCTTATGATGTTATGAAGTGCTCTGTTTGCGGCGATACTTATAAGAAATATGTAAGCGACCCGACAACGACGCACGATTGGAGTTTCACAACAACTGCGGCTTCGGCACATAAAGACGGTACAGTTGCCGGCATCTGCAACATCTGCGGCGCAGCCTTCAGCACAACCGTTCCTTATGACGGACACAACTATACCGTTGTCAAATCCATTACCGAGCCCGACTGTGTAAACAAGGGCAAAGTAACAATCGCTTGCAGTGATGCATCCTGCACAGCAAGCTACGATGTTGAAATTCCGGCAACAGGTGTTCATGACTATGAGATGACTTATGTTGCTCCGACCTGCACGGCAGAGGGCTCTGTGACAAACACCTGCTCAGTTTGCGGCGACACAGTAACACAAACCGTTCCGAAGTCACAGCACAACTTTGTTGTTGACACAACAGTTGATGCAACCTGTGCTCAGAGCGGATATAAAGTTATGAAATGCTCAAATGCCGGTTGCACAGAAACATATAACGAATATTTCGGCGATGCAACAAAGGCACACACATGGAAGTTTGAAACCACACCGTCAGGCACAAACGGATATGTCACCCTGACCGGTACCTGTGAGGTTTGCGGCACAACCTTTACAACCGATGTTCCCGAGGGACATAACTTCACAGATGTGGTCATCACAAAACAGCCGACCTGCTCAGCAACCGGAACAGCAACAATCAACTGCACCGATTCAGGTTGCGCAGAAACTTACACAATCACACTTCCGGAAAACCCGGATGCACATAATTATGAAACCACATCGGTAACGGCAGACTGTCAGACAGTCGGCTCGGTTGTGACAAAATGTGCTGACTGCGGCAATGTTTTAAGCAGTGTAACATTCGATAAAACACCGCACGCATATGAAAACAAAGGTCATATCAATGCAACCTGCGCAGAGGGCGGATATGACATTCTGACCTGCTCGGTTTGCGGCGAAACAATCAAGAGCTATACCGACCGTCCGACAACAAACCATGATTGGGACATCACAACAACGGACGCTTCTGCTCATCAGGACGGCACCGTTTCCGGAACCTGCAAAATCTGCGGTGCAACCTTTAACGCAACGGTTCCTTATGACGGACACAATTATACAAAATATGAAGTTACAACCGAACCGACCTGCCAGGCAGACGGTGTTGTAACAATCAGCTGCAGTGATCCCGACTGCACAGAAAGCTATACCGTAACCATTCCCAAAACAAAGAGCCATGTTTACGGCGCAGCCGATGTTCAGGACGCAACCTGCACCGCCGAGGGTTATATCAGATATACCTGCCTTGACTGCGGTTATGTTGATGAACACACACTCCCGCTTGTTCAGCATGTTTATGAAATTCAAAGCACAGTTCCGGCTAACTGCCAGCACGGTGCCTATAACGTCATGAAGTGCGCAAACTGCGATTCCACTTATAATGAATATCTCGGCAACGCAACAACAGCGCACACATGGAACATCACATCAACGGCTTCTTCAACGCACGGTTATGACATCGTAACCGGTACTTGCGAAGTCTGCGGCGCAACCTTTACCAAGGAAATCGAAGAAGGCCACAGCTTCTCTGTTTCAGAAGTTACAAAAGAACCGACTTGCACAGTGGACGGCGAAGTAACCATCAGCTGCTCCGATGCAGACTGCACGGCAAGCTATACCGTAGCGGTTCCGGCAACAGGCGTTCATGATTATGAAACCATTTATACCGCTGCCACTTGCTCGACTGAGGGTACAATTGTAAATCACTGCAACTCCTGCGGCAAAGAAGTAACGGTTGAAACCATTCCTCAGCTTACACATGCTTATAATTACGTCAGAACTGAGCCGACCTGCACGGCAGACGGTACACTTGTTCAGACCTGCGCACTTTGCGGTGACGAAATTACAACCGTACTTCCGGCAACCGGACACAAGACCGTTATTCTTCCGGCAGTTGCAGCAACCTGCAACACAACCGGTCTGACAGCCGGAGAAAAATGCGGCGTTTGCGGCGAAGTTCTTGTTCCTCAGCAGGTAACCGAAAAAACATCGCATGAATTCACAGGCGAAGTGAAAATAATTGACGCAACCTGCACAACCGACGGCGCAAAGCTTACAAAATGTATCCATTGCGATGCATGGGATATTGAAACACTTCCGGCAACCGATCATAAATATGAAAATGCCGATGCAGTGACAGTTGTTGCTCCGACCTGCTATACAAAGGGTTATACCGAACACAAGTGCGACAACTGCGGTTATACCTACAGAGATAACTACACAGACGAACTGGTTCACAATTATATCGTTGAAGATTCTGAATGTATTGCTCCGACCTGCGAAAGCATCGGAACCGAGGTTTCCTACTGCGAATACTGCGGCGCTCAGAAAGTTATAACCGTTGCGAAAACAGGCCATGATTGGAACTATGCGGCTGATGAAGACTGGGAAGTAACGCAGCCGGCAACCTGCACGGGCTACGGTATTGAAACCAGAATCTGCAAGAACGATGCAACGCACATCGAAACAAGAACAATCGATCCGATCGGTCACAAATATAACGATGTCAGAACCGAACCGACCTGCACAGAGGCAGGAAGCATCGTTTCAACCTGCGAGAGATGCGGTGATGTGAACATTACCATTCTTCCGGCATTGGGACATGATTATGAGCTTGTTGAATCTCACGATCAGACCTGCGAAAACGGCGCATACACCAAAGAAATTTGCGCAAGATGCGGCGATGTGCTTTATACATATGACGACAGCAAGCCGGCACTCGGACACAATTGGGACGAATGGGTGGTTGTCAGAGAAGCAACCTGCGGCGAAGACGGTCTTATGATGAGAACCTGTCTGAACAATCCCGAACACAACGAAGTTCAATATATTCCTGCAACCGGCGAGCACAATTGGGTACAGACCGTTGTTGAACCGACCTGCACGGAATCCGGCTTCACCATTTATGCCTGCGCAGGCTGCGGCACAGCATACAGAGCGGACTTCATTCCTGCACTTGAACATGATTTCGATGACGGCGTTTATGAAGAAGCAACCTGCACAACTCCGGGCGGCACAAGATATACCTGCCAGAGAGAAAACTGCGGTTACAGTTATCTCGTTGAAGACACCCCGGCTCTCGGTCACGATATGGGCGAATGGTATATGACTGCACATCCGACAGAACCCGATGCTTATGCAAAGAAACGCGATTGTAACAGAGACGGTTGCATCTATTATGAATATGAGCTCGGCGAAGACGATAGTGTAAATGTATATTACAAGGTTGATTACTTCAACGACTGGATTGCAAAAGACGGTGATGAAGGTCACTTCACGGCAGTTGACGGAACCGTTCTTGCAAAAGAAGATGCAGATGCATATGTAACCGAACAGCTTGAATCAATTTATGTTCTCAAGGGCGAAGCTGCGGTTTATCCGTCAAATATCAATCCGAAGCGCGAGAAGACCTTGTCGTTCGGTAAATACTGGTTCACAGGCTGGTCAGTAGATCAGGACGGCGCTTCCCTTGACAGCGTAACGAAGAACATTACCGCACACGCTCAGTTTGAGGGTATGGACGAATATTATTACGTTATCTTTGCCAACGAAAACGGTCAGCAGATAACAAAGGTTGAATTTATTCTTCACGGCCATAGCGCAGAATATGACAGATATTTTGCTCCGCCGACAAAAGAGTCCGATCTTCATTACAACTATGAATTTGCCTATTGGACACGCGATATAAACGGTCAGGGCACACCGAACTCTTATTCGGAAATTTATTCCGACGGAACATTCAGAGCGATATATAACCGTATACCCAAGCAATATAAAGTTGTATTCCATGACTGGAACGGTGATGTACTCGGCAGTGAATTGTTTGAATACGGCGGTGCCGTTAACGCTCCGACCGATCTTTCAAGAACTGCGGACGCAACCTATATTTATGAATTTACCGGAACATGGGTACGTTCGAACGGTCAGGTTGCGGATATGAATAATCTTACCGTTCCTGACACAACATGGCAGGAATATGATCCGGCGAACGAAGATAACGAAGATTTGACCGACGCACAAAAGGGTATCCTTCATGTTACTGCAAAATATGCGCAGAAAGCAAAGCTTTACAGAGTAACGATTGCAGCAGTTGATGCAGATGGCAAACCGGTTCCCGGAGCAAGCGTTCAGGTTCTTAATCCGTCAGGCTATCTTGTTACAACAGCAACACTTGATGAAAACAGCGAAGTTGTTCTCACACTTAATTATGATACCTTCTATACCATTCAGGTAACATATGACGGTGATGTTTCCGAAACACAGATAACGCTTGATGAGCGCAATCTCGGAACGAACTGGCCGACAGTCAGAGTTCAGCTTTCAAGCCCAAGTGATATTGATCCGGATCACAGTGACAATTGCTCATGTATCTGCCATTCATTCCTCGGCCGAATCTGGATAACATTCCTTAACCTTATTTACAGATTGTTTGGCAAGAAGATTGTTTGCTGCTATGACATGTATGCAACCCACGGCGATTTGCTTGTCTATACCAGCTGATAAAATTATAAACGGGGCAGGTTTTCCTGCCCCCCCCTGTTTTTTAGTGATAAATCAGAATGGAAATAATTTTGCAAAAAGAAACTAAACAATTAAAAATTATTGCTCTTTCATATTTTAGATATAATAATTTAACAAAAGTGAGTCAATATTCACAAAATTTTGCTCACTTTTTTGTGATTTTTATGCAAGTTATTATTTTATTCAAACTATGTTCATATACAATTCATATTATTAATTTATTATAAAACAGTAATAAATAATAGTTTAAGGGGTGAAGACGAACCATGAAATTAATCGCTGAGAACAAGGAATCCGTACTTTCTTTCCTTGATTTTTTGTTCGGAATTTTTAAAGCGCTCTTCAAAATGGGCGAAAGCAACGAAGATTAATAAAAAGGATCCCGGCTGTTAAGCCGGGATTTTTTATGCTTTTATGCTTATAAATCACACTTATTTAATCTGTTCAATCTTGTTCTTCTTGACCATGAAAACGTGCTTTGCAAACGGGAACATAAATTGATCGTTGAGGGAATCGGTATAAAAATTGTCAATAATACCGTCAGGGAAAGCTTCTTTAAAGCAGTCAATCTTGCCCTCGCGGAAGCAGGCCTTTTTAATTTCCCCGGTTTTGATGTCAAAATCGGTTGAAACAAGATGCTTGATGCCGAGCCTGTCGCAAATATCACGCATCATGAATTCCGGCGAAGCGGTGAGAATGACATCGTCCTCTTTTTGAAGTTCTTTATAAAAGGGCTTGATTTTGTGCATGTGCTTATCCCAGAATTTGCTGACAAGCGATTGAAGATCAACATTGTTGTTTTCAAAATATTTTTTCAGCTGATTGGCATATTTGCCGACAAAATCGTCAAAAGATATTTTGCCTCTGTTATATTGAATGATAACCTTAAAAACCGTTGGCAAAAAAGTGATGATTTTCGGGTCTTTTTTCAGATACATCAGAATGAATTCAACAGAGCTTTCGCCGTCATAAATTGTTTCGTCAAAATCATAAACATTCATACATTTTCCACCTTTGAAAAAATCACATAATAAAAATAACCGCCGCAAAATCTGCTTTTAAACGCGCAAAGCGGCAGGCGGCATATAAAATCTATTCTTTATTATAAGTTATCTTTAAAAATAAATCAACTTAAACGCTTAATTTAATATTATTTAATTACGCGATTAACTTTTAATTTAAGTACTCTGTATAAAGTATTGACAAAAGCTGAAAGGGGATCATTTCATGAATCGATTGCGAACATTTATGGCGGGCAGATACGGAATGGATCAGCTCAACATCGCGCTGATTATTGTCGGCTGTATCATTACCGGTGTGCTGTCTTTTTTAAGAATTCCATATTTCAGGCTGATTGGCCTGATTCCGTTTATTATTGCGTTTGCCCGCGCACTTTCGAGAAACACTGCCAAAAGAAAAAAGGCAAACGATACTTTCATAAAAATCTGGATTCCGTGGAAAAACTTTTTTATCACAAAAAGCAGACAGCACAGCGACACCGAACATAAATATTATAAATGCCCGCAATGCTCTCATACGCTCAGAGTTCCGAAGCACCGCGGAAAGATTGAAATTACCTGTCCGTATTGCCAGAAGAAATTTAAAAAGAATACCGGCAAAAAAATCGTTCAGCCGTGACGGTACTTGTAAAACAAGGCTTTCTTGTGTATAATGATTACAGATAGAATTGCTTTGTACGATTGAACGATTAAAAAGGAGAACGGTATGAAAACTATACTTGTCACAGGCGGTGCCGGCTTTATCGGCTCAAATTTTGTTTATTATATGCTCAGAAAACATGCCGATTATAAGGTCGTCTGCCTTGATGCCTTAACCTATGCGGGAAACCTGCAAACGCTTGAAGAAGCGATGAAAAACAGCAACTTTCGCTTTGTAAAAGGCGATATTACCGACAGAAAGGCTGTTTATCAGCTGTTTGAAGAAGAAAGCTTTGATGCTGTCGTAAACTTTGCCGCGGAATCGCATGTTGACCGATCCATTGAAGAACCCGAGGTGTTTTTGAAAACCAATATTCTTGGTACGCAGGTGCTTCTTGATGCTTGCAGAAAGTTCGGGAATATCCGTTTTCATCAGGTTTCAACCGATGAGGTTTACGGTGATCTGCCGCTTGACAGACCCGATTTGTTCTTTAACGAAACAACGCCGATTCACACTTCTTCGCCTTATTCGGCAAGCAAGGCTTCGGCGGACTTGCTGGTTATGGCATATCACAGAACCTATGGCTCGGCGGTCACAATCAGCCGCTGTTCAAACAATTACGGTCCGTTTCATTTCCCGGAAAAGCTGATTCCGTTGATGATTATCAACGCTCTTGACGGCAAAAAGCTTCCGGTTTACGGTGAGGGTAAAAATGTGCGCGACTGGCTTTATGTGGAGGATCACTGCAAGGCAATCGACATGATTTTGCAAAACGGAACGGTCGGCGAAATTTATAATATCGGCGGCCACAACGAAAGAACAAATCTTGAGGTTGTCAAAACCATTTTGCGCATTCTCGGCAAAAGAGAGGATTTGATAACCTTTGTCAAAGACCGCCCCGGTCACGATATGCGCTATGCGATTGACCCGACAAAGATTCAAAATGAGCTTGGCTGGTATCCGGAAACGGCGTTTGATGACGGCATCAAGAAAACCGTTGACTGGTATCTTGAAAACAAGCCGTGGTGGGAAAATATTGTAAACGGCGATTACGCCGATTATTATGATAGAATGTATAAAAACAGATAAAATAAGGGCTGTCGTTTTGAATGCGACAGTCCCTTTAAAGATTCAACAAACAGCCGCACACGGAAAATGGCGGCTGTTTGTTTTATTTGACTTTATTGTTTTGCGCCTGCGTCGAACATTTCAAGAGCCTTAACGCTGACTGCATAGCAGCCGGCAAGACCTTCTTCGTTCATGTTGTCATATGTATCGCGTCTTGTGTGATAATAATCTTCAAGCTTGTGGTTCAGACCGGTGATGCCGGTTGCACGGAAGCCTGCCTGAGCAAAAGCTGCGGAATCGGTTGCGCCGCCGAGGGGAGGTACCCAGCCTTTTATGCAGGGAATGTTCAGTTCCTGAGCCGCTTCCATGAACAGATCAGAAACATCTTTGTCAGCTTTAACCGTGCCGTTGAGGTCGCGGTAGTTTGTCATGAGGAACTTCGGATCATGAATGGTGTCATAAGAGAAGATGAAAGTCGGAACATCGTCATATTCACCCTTGTGCTTTTCGCACCATGCTTTTGAGCCGCGAAGACCGGCTTCTTCGGAACCGGTGAGAACAACGGCAATTTCCGTGTTTTCCAGTTCGATGCCCTCGTCTTTGAGCGCCTTGAGAATAGCAATTCCCATGTAGCAGCCGGAAAGGTTATCATTTGCGCCGTCAACAACTCTGCGGTAGTTTACCATGAAATAAAGACCGACAAGGAACGGAACAAACAGAAGTCCCCAAAGAGCCGCTTTTGTAACAGGTGATGACAGATCGGCAACACCGACTGCGCCGTATTTTACCATCTGAATGATGGAGAGAACAATGTAATAAACCGCGCCGACGCCGCAGATGATTGCATGGCCTTCAAAACCAACGCCGCCGAGTTTATAGTTAACGGGCCATTCCCATGCAGCATCGGGGTGACCGTTGAAAACGATTCTTCTTTTGGTTTCGCCGCTGCATTTTTTGACGGCAGTGACATTATGACCGGTTTTTTCTTTGAAGAGCGGGTCAATCAGCTGTTTGTAAAAGCCGAACTCAGCAAGAACAAGAGCAAGACCAACAACAATGAGTATCAGAGAAGCAACGGGGGCAACGAAGAAAAGAGCAATTGCAAGAAGCACAAAAGTGATTGTTAAGAAAATCCAGCCGTAAAATGCACCGGGATGTTCTTTGAATGATTCCACCTCTGCCGATTCACAGCCGCAGTCATTTTTCAGAACATCTGCCATATACCGGCATGCCTGTTCTTCGCCTTTTGAACCGGGGCTCCTTTTTTCAAAGGTTTTGCAGATGTGCGTGATTTCATCGACCATGTACTTTGCAGCCTGGTCTTTTTTGTCAATGAGTTTTTTAAGATCCATAAGCGACTCTCCTTTGATTGATTGCAAAAATGTGTCATTGCTAAAATAATAGATTTATTTTACCACAAATGTCTTTTTGTTTCAACAGTTTACTAAGATAAAATGAGAATGAAAAAATTAAAATAAATTAAGAATAAATCCAAAATAAACTTAAAATAAACAAGGAACTGCCACATCCAGCGCAGAACAAAAAGCAAAATGTTAAAATGAAAAGAAAAAATGAAACATCTTGCTTTTTAAGCGTTTTTTCACCCTCTCGCAAGTATTTTTAAACAGCTTCGGGAAAGAAAACACTTTCTGCATCTGAATGTGACAGCCCTTTAAATATTTTTTCGAACTTATGACAGGAAAAATGCTTTGCAGGCTTTATAAGTGCTGTAAACATCGGATTTTGCAACCACTTCAAACGGCGAATGCATGGAAAGAACGGGAACGCCGAGGTCAACCACGTCAACGCCGAGGTTTGCAATAAACATGGCAACGGTTCCTCCGCCGCCCTCGTCAACCTTGCCCATTTCGCCGATTTGCCAGCAAACATCGGCATCGTCAAGCACTTTTCTGATTTTGCCCAAGTATTCGGCATTGGCGTCCGATGTGCCAGATTTGCCTCTTGCACCCGTATATTTTGTCACAACAACGCCGTGATTTAAGAAAGCGGCGTTATATTTATCGTGAACCGAGGGGAAAGTCGGGTCAAAGCCTGCGTTGACATCGGCGGAAAGGCACTGTGAACGGCTCAGAACATGTCTGCCTTTTAAGCCCTCGGCTTCGGCAAGGTCATAGATGAAATATTTCAGATAAGCCGAATTCAGTCCGGTGTTGCCATCGGAGCCGATTTCCTCTTTGTCGGCAAGAACCATCACGCTTGTGTGCTGGCATTCCGTTGTGTCAAACAGCGCTTCAAAGCCCGGATAGGCACAGACTCTGTCGTCATGGCCGTATGCGCCGATCATGCTTCTGTCAAAGCCGATGTCACGAACCGGAAAGGCGGGCACAAGCTCAAGCTCGGCCGAAACAAAATCTTCTTCCGTAACGCCGTATTTTTCGTTCAGGATATTCAGAATGTTCAGCTTTACGCTTTCGCTTTCTTTGTCGTCTTTGAACGGACGGCTTCCGATTACTATGTTCAGCTCTTCGCCCTTGATACCTTCGCTAAGTGTGCGCTTTGACTGCTCTTTGGCAAGGTGGGGGAGAAGGTCGGTAATGACAAACTGCGGTTCGTCGCTCTTTTCGCCGATACTGACCGGAACAACGCTTCCGTCTTTTTTGACAAAAACACCGTGAAGAGAAAGCGGGATTGCCGCCCACTGATATTTGCGCAGACCGCCGTAATAATGCGTTTTGAAATAGGCAATCTCATTGTCCTCATAAAGCGGTGTCGGCTTTAAGTCAAGGCGCGGGGAATCAATGTGCGAAGCCACGATTCTTGCGCCATCGCTGACGCCCTTTTTGCCGATTACGGCAAGAATGACAGCTTTGTTCCTGTTATTGACATAAACCTTATCGCCGGCTTTATATTTTTTTGACGGGTCAAATTCACAAAAGCCGTTTGCTTTGGCTTTTTCAAGGATATAGGTATTACATTCACGCTCTGTTTTGGCAGAGCCGAGAAAATCCTTATATCCGGCGCAAAAATCATCGGCAAGCTGTGTTTCATCACAGAAATTGCTGAAGTGTTCTTTTTTCAGGCAAAGTTTTTCTTTGAGAAGTTCTGCCTGTGTTTTTTCTTCTGACATAACGAATCATTCCTTTTATATTTTATATAGTTTTTTATATATGTTTTCGGCTTTGATAACATTTTGAACATAAGCCTTGGTGGACGGGAACGGAATATCATCAAGATGAACGCCGTCGGACGAATATTTTTTGTCTTTGAGCCATTTTGAAACATTGCCGAGTCCTGCGTGATACGCCGCAACGGCGGTTTCTTTGTCGCCGAATTCTTTAATCAGAATTTCATAAAGCAAACAGCCGTATTTGATGGACGTTTCGGGGTCGAAAAGCATTTTTTCTTCCAGATTTTCGCCGGTTTTGGTTTTCAGCCAGCTAAAGGTTTCGGGCATAATCTGCATCAGTCCTTTGGCATCAACGTTTGAAACGGCTTCGCTGTCAAAATTGCTTTCGCATTTGATCACGGCATAAACAAAGGATTTTTCAAGATTATATTCTTCTGTATACACTTCGACAAATTTATTATATCGAATTGGATATAATGTTTTCAAAATAGAAATGCCGCCGAAATAAAAAACAAAAAGAAAAACTGCGGCAAGTGCCGTGATAAACAGCGGTTTTATAATTTTTCTTTTTTTGTTTTTTTGTGGTTTTATGTTTTCACACTTCCTTTCATAAAATTTCAGAAAGGCTTTTATCCATATTATACGGCGGATAATTCCTGATTATTATATCCGCCTGTTCAAGATAATAATCATCGTCCTTCTGAGCGTTCATTCTTGTCATCGCCTGCGAAAGGGAAATGCCGTCTCTTTTCATAATTCGTTCAAGACGAATTTCTTCAGGAGCGGTGACAACAATAATTTTTTCGCAAAGCTTTTTTGTCGGACTTTCAAGAAGCGCCGCAGCGTCAATGACAAATTTGTCTTCGCCGCTTTGAGAAGCATCAAAAAGAATTTTTCGGATGGCTTCATCAATGGCTGTGTGCGTGATTTTGTTTAAAAGCTCGGTGTTTTGCGGCGATGAAAACGCTCTTTGGGCAAGAAGCTTTCGGTTGAGTTCACCGTTTTCATCAATGATGTCGCTTCCGAATTCGTTTGCAAGATTTATAAGAACGGGGGAGCCTTTTTGAACAACACGTCTTGCAATCTCGTCGGCATCAATCACAAAAAAGCCTTTTTTTGAAAGCTTTTTTGCCACAGTGCTTTTTCCTGCTCCGGTTTTTCCGGTCAGACCGTAAACTGTCATCAGACACCCTCCTTGAAACAAAATTGCTTTTCTTAACGGTTATTCTATCCCTTTAAACTTCAATGATGTTAAAAGCGGCGGCTCTTACAAGGCGATTGAAAACGGCAAGTCCCATTCCGCTCATTTCGGGAAAACGGGCATAAACGGTTTTGACGCCAAGACAATCAACCTCACGAAGTGCATCAAAAATTCGGTTTGCCTGAGAAAAAGAATCGTTTTCTCTGCCGTAGGTCACACACTTAATAAAGCCGAGCTCTTTTGCGTCTTCTTCAAAACAAAGAGCGGCAACGCTTTCATTCTTTTGGCTTTCAAGAAATTTTTTGTAATTTTCAAATTCACCTTTGACAATCACCACATCGGTTTTCGGGGCGTAGTGCTTATATTTCATTCCCGGTGAGGAAGCCACGGCGTCTTTTGTAAGCTTTTCATAAACCGCGCTGTCAATTTCAATTTTGCCGATGACGCTTTCAAGCATTTCGGGAGTGACCGCACCGGGTCTTAAAAGTCGGGGCGTTTCGGTGGCAAGGGTGATAACCGTTGATTCCACGCCGACCTTGCAGTCGCCGCCGTCAACAATCATTTCAATTTTGCCGTCCATGTCGTCTTTAACATATTTTGCGTTTGTCGGGCTGGGTTTTCCCGAAGTGTTTGCCGACGGCGCCGCAAGCGGTACACCTGCTTTTTCAATGATGGCGCGTGCAATCGGGTTCGACGGCATACGAACGGCAACGGTATCAAGCCCGCCGCTGACCTTTGCCGTAACAATATCGCATTTTTTCAGAAGAATGGTCAAAG